>JALOMK010000323.1 GCA_025455505.1 Bacteroidales bacterium | reverse complement strand
GCATGAAGGGCAGGCGCAGGGAAATGACAAGGGCCGAACTGCACGCCCTCCTGTCGGAAAAATTCAATGTGCCCTTCATTCATTCGGAATACGGGATGACTGAACTGCTGAGCCAGGCCTATTCCCGGGGAGATGGGATATTCAATACCCCGCCCTGGATGAAGGTACTTCTCCGCGACACTCACGATCCCCTGGCTGTCACTGACGAAGGTCCGGCGACAGGCGGAATAAACATTATTGATCTTGCAAACATCAATTCATGTTCCTTTATAGCCACCGGCGATCTTGGAAGGCTTTACGGCAACGGAAGCTTCGAGGTGCTTGGGCGCTTCGACAGCAGCGACATCAGGGGCTGCAATCTCATGGTGACATAGTCATGCAGTCGTGCAGTCTGAACCAGACCGCATGACGTCAAGACCGCAGACCCCAGACCGCAAGACCGCAGGACCGCAAGACCGCAGGACTTACAGCCCCAGTTTCGCTTTTATGTCAGCCGGGATTGCGTTCTTGTGGACCATAATGAAAATAGTCTTGGCCCTTACATAGCTTTCCGACATATTGAGGTATCCGCCGAAGGGGTTCCTGTCGGTTCCCCATGAATTCTTTGTAACGTAGTATTTTGTGCCGTTCTGGTCCTTTACTATCCCGGTGAGGTGCATGAGGTGGTCGTCGGTAGTGGTGAAGTTCTCATAGCCCGCCTGGCGGATATCCTGTGTTACTTTAACCTCGGGGAAGGGGCCCGTGAAGCGGTAAGCCTCTTCCGACCTCTCCTGGGTGCTCATCTTTTCGAAGCGTGCCCTGTCTGTGGCGGAATAGTCTTCGCTTTTTGTCACTTCAGGTACTATTGCCACTCCCTTTGCATGAGAGAAGCCTCTTTCGCTCACGTCGCCGTCCCAGTTAACTGTGTAGCCGTTGTTCATCGAGAAATCCATTATCGAGATAAGCTCATCGAGCGGCACATTGTAGAACTTCTCCATTCTCCAGTTGTCGGGGACCTCAAGGATACCCTGGGAGTAGAAGGGGAAATGTGTGAAGGATGTTATTGATACATAGTCGGTAGGGTTGATGCCGAGGCTTGAAGCAAAGGTTGCAGGAGTATAGTTTTTACCTGCATATGTAAAATTCTGTGGTGCCGGTCCGAGGTAGGTGTCAAGGATGGCTCCGACTATCTTTTCGTACTGGGGGCTCTCATTCTTTCTCTGGACGGGAACAGTGCTGACAGCGTTTATAAATGAGTTCAGCTCTCCATGGCTATGTGTCGGTGACCCGTAATTAAGCCCGGGGTAGATCTCGTTCGGGACGATCCCGTTCCGGGTAAATTCTATCATCCAGTCGTGGGCGAGGCTTCCCTGTCCGAGGTTGCCCTTGCCCTGCCTTAGGTAGTTGTCCTGGAGGCGGCTTACATAGTTGTTGCGCACAATGTACATTTCGGAAAGGTCATATTCTCCTTTTCCCATCCTCAGAAGTTCCGACTCGATGAATGAGGTTGTGGCAAAGCACCAGCAGGTTCCTGTAGAGGACTGGTTCTTCACGGGAGTTGCCTTTAATTCCACGACCTTTGTAAAAATATATCCCTCGTCAGTTTTGGCAGCGGGTGTGACCTTCTTCTGTGCGTTTGCAGTAAGCGCCATTGTTGATATCAGCAGAAGGAGCAGATGACGTGTTTTCATGTAATAAGGTTTATTTATTTATGTTTGACAGTTCGAATATCTGCATGTCGGAGTTATTTAAAGAAACTGCAATATATTGTTTTCCCTTGATATTAACTGTGAGCATTCTCCTTGAATCGCCTTTTATTTCAAGCCCGCTTTCAGCTGGCATCAGCGGAGTGTATTCCTTTCCGGTGCCGTCACCCGTGAGAAGCCATCCGTAGCTTGCATCATAGCGTCCGAGCGATGGTCTTTCGGTATAATCGTTGCCAGCCAGCAAGAGGTCCGATTTTCCGTCGTTGTTGAAATCGCCGGCAATGATATCCCTTACAGGCGCCGCCTGTGTTATTTTCGGCAACTTGCAAATCTCAAATGTGCCATCTCCCTTGTTCAGGAACAGGCAGCTCTCAAACAACACAGCACTTTTCTTTTCAGACTTTTCAAGCTCTATAATGCCAAAGATTTCAGTTGCAGTCTTCCCCGCATAATCAGCATAGTTGGGGAACTTCTTTGCCAAAAAGGGCATCTGGCTTATCATATCGTCGAGGTAGGCGACAGGGTAACTTTTCCCGTCGCGCCAGGAGCAGATCACCTGGTCGAGCGACCCATTGTTGTCATAATCGTTAAGGAACATTTCAACCGGCTCTTCAACGGATGCTTTCAGCATCGAATTCAGCCCAAGATTACCTCCTGCAAGGTCAGTATCGCCATCCCCGTCGAAATCGGCAGCCAGTATGCAGCTCCACCACCCGGAAGTGTTTTTAAGTCCAGCCTTGTCGCTTACGTCAGAAAAATAGCCCTTATTGTTCATAAGGACAGTAACTTTCATCCATTCCCCGACTAAAACAAGATCATTATCTCCGTCCGTATCATAATCGATCCAGCAGGCGTCAGTCACCATACCCGCTTTTTTAATCTTTTTCAGCCTGTCTTCAGTCACATCCCTGAATTGGCCCTTGCCGTTATTTTCGAGGAGCAGCTGTTCGGGTGACAGGCCATAGATGCCCGGTACAGATCTGGAGCCGACGAACAGGTCAGTATCGCCATCTCCGTCGAAATCGCAAGGTCTGACGCATGATCCGTTTCTTGCAGTAAAGGGCAGTGATCCCTTGTCAGCTTCATTGAATTCACCTTTGCCGTTGTTTATGAGCAGCCGGTCCTCAAGCAGAGGATTTCCTGCTGCCACAGAATTTCCTCCCCTTACAATATAAATATCATTGTCGTGGTCGCCGTCGCAGTCAAAAATTGCTGCATCGACATCCTCACAATAGAGGTCCCTGATAAAAGCCGGCGCTTCATATTGTTTGTACGATCCGTCATCCTGCTGGAAAAATATTCCCGACAGATGTCCCTTTGCTCCTCCTATAAAGATATCTTCCCGGCCGTCGCCGTTAAGATCTCCTGCAGCGAGGGCGGGGCCTTCATTTAAAAGGCTGTGGGGAATGAGGCGCTCATGGGTGAATTCCGCATAGGGGTCCTCTATGTGCCTGTACTCGAGCCCGGGAATACTGGTTCTGGCAAACAGCCTCATATTGACAGGTTTCGTATCCTTTTTGTCTGACCCTCTCACGGCCTCAGCCATATCGAGTGTAAGGAGCTTGTCCGCAGGGACATTTATTATTAACTGTTCGCTGAGGTCAGGCCAGCGTACATGAACTGAATCGGCCCTGTCTGCCGTGCTGCTGAC
>JALOMK010000322.1 GCA_025455505.1 Bacteroidales bacterium | reverse complement strand
CAATTATGAAAATTACAGTAAGCATCAACCTGGGAGGGTACTCGTTCAACATAGATGAGGATGCGTACGCTGAACTGAAAAGATACCTAAAGAACCTTGAGATCCATTTTGCCGGGGAGGAGAGTTCTTCAGAGATCCTTACCGACATAGAAGCGAGGATTGCAGAGATCTTCCGGACAAAACTCACCAACTACAAGCATGTAATTACAATGGCTGATGTAAACCAGGCAATATCAGTGATGGGAACACCCGAAGACCTTTCCGGGAATGAGGGCCCCACGGCACGCGAGAAATTTGCATCACCAGGTCAGCACCGCATGTACCGCGACCCCGACAACCGGATCATCGGAGGTGTATGCGCCGGGATGGGAGCATACTGGAACATAGATCCGCTTATTGTCAGGATCATTTTCGTGGCCCTTATCCTTGCAGGCGGGCTTGGGCTCTTTGTTTACCTCGTCCTTTATGTTGTAATACCCGAGGCAAAATCGACAGCCCAGAAAATAGAGATGAAGGGTGAGCCGGTCAACATACACAACATAAAGGAATCAGTAAAGAAGGAATTTGACACTGTTAGAAAGAACATGAATTTATAGGAAGGCATGAAAGAAGATAAACTTAACACTGAATAAAATGGATATCGAGAATACAAAAGCACAGATGCGCAAGGGGATACTTGAGTACTGCATATTATCGCTGCTCTCAAGGAACTCGTGTTACGCGAGCGATATAATCAAGGAACTCAAGGAGGCCGAGGTTATAGTTGTCGAGGGAACATTGTACCCCCTTCTGACAAGGCAGAAGAATGCCGGACTTCTCAGCTACAGGTGGGAAGAATCACAGCAGGGGCCGCCACGCAAGTATTATGAACTGACAGAATCAGGCAGGGTGTATCTTGAAGAACTTGACAAATCGTGGCAGGAGCTTGTCGATTCAGTGAACCGGATAAGAACCAGGTAACCTTATACTCATAATAAACTGAAAAACAATGGACAAGACAATAAATATCAACCTGGGCGGGACCCTTTTCCAGGTCGATGAAGATGCATACCAGCTGCTAAAAAACTACCTGAATGCAATAAACAGCCGTTTCAGGGGTGTCCAGGGGGCGGCTGAAACCATCGAGGACATAGAAATCAGGATTGCCGAGATATTCCAGTCGCAGAGGGGCATTGCCGGCGTTGTGACAAAGGAAAACGTGGAGGCCATGATAGCAATAATAGGAAAGCCCGAAGACTTTGAAGCAGAACCGGAGCAGCAGGAACGAAGCCAGTTTCCCCCTGTGAGGAAAAGAATGTACCGCAGCGCCGACGACAGGATAATAAGCGGGGTATGCGGAGGCATCGGAGCATACCTGAATACCGATCCGGTCATTTTCAGGGTCCTGTTTGCCCTCTTTGCACTTTGTTTCGGGACAGGCTTTCTTGTATACCTTGTACTGTGGGTAGCCCTTCCGCTTGCTGACAGCGACAGCCGCAGGAGAGAACTCTACGGGGAGGCCTACAACTCGGCAATATCGCGCGAGAAAAGATCAACCGGATCGGCCAGTGTCGGCAACACTTCATACAATTCGGCGTATTACAGCCGCTCTTCAGTAAGCAATGCCTTCAATGAAATCTTCGGCGCTGTAGGCAGGGTACTTTTCATAATACTAAGGGTATTCCTTATAATCATTGGCATTGTCCTTGTCATCACCGGTTCAGTGTTCATCCTGAGTTATGTAATGGTGTTCATATTCAAGTACCCGGGAGCCTTCTCCACTGACGCCTTTGACGTCAACATTGCTTACTTCCCTGATTTTCTTGGCTATATAGTGACGCATCCTGTCGCTCCATGGATAATTATTCTTGCCTCCGTTGTATTTCTGCTCCCTATGCTTGCGATGATCTACTGGGGTGTTAAGATGATATTCTGGTTCAGTGCCCGGGATGGGATTTACAGCCTGATTGCATTCGTGGTATGGGTGATTTCAGCGGCAGCGCTTTCGATGATCCTGTTCAATGAGGGTATAAGCTTTGCAGAAACAGGCAGATCAGAATCGTCCGTGAACATTGAAAAAGTTCCACCCACGCTCTATCTGAAACCTCTGAAAACAACTGACAGCCTGAAATATGAAAAGGAGTTTTCACTTATAGAGGAAGGGTACACGGTTTTCATAAATGAGGACAAGAATGAAATGCATATCACTCCCTTCCTGCAGATCGGTGATTCCGGAAATGGGGAATCGTCGGTGAGGATAACCCGCAGATCAACGGGACGAAGCAGGACCGATGCATCGATGAGGGCCGATGAACTGAATTATTCCTGGGAACTGAAAGGCGATACACTGTTTCTCGACAGCTATTTCACGGTACCGCAGGGAAGAAAATGGTCGGCCGACAATATTGGCATCTACCTAAATCTTCCTGAAGGGACAAAATTAATTATTGACAAGGACACTGAAACATTACTGACTTTCTGGCGTCATAGTGAAGAAGGAAGATACATAAAGGGCCAGGCAACCACCGGGGAAAGGATGTGGATAGTCAAGGAGGATGGCATTGAGCTCCATGGCACGCCCGGGCGGGATACAAGATAGTCCCTGTTTTTCATTCCATATATTTTCCATGACATCCGGTACTTTGCAAGGGTACCGGATTTCTTTTTTAAGGCTCACCGGGACTGCATTTCAGGCCCTTGTGTTAATAATATGTTAAACCTAAGATTTTAGTTGCCAGGGGACTCTCTTTTGCATAATTTCGTTACCGCTTTGCTAACCGCATATAAATTCATAAATGAACAAAAAACTATTCTTCACTTTCCTGGCTTCGCTGTGCTTTGTTGCCGCCTCAGCCCAGGAAACCCTTACGAAATCAGATACACTCCGCAAGGACGCTCTCAACATTTTCATGGAAGCCAGCGACTATATAAGGAAGGAGATCCCTTACGTGAACTATGTAAGGGACATACGTGATGCCGGGGTTTACATAATCTCCACCAGCCAGGCAACGGGCTCAGGAGGGAGGGAATTCACATATTTCCTGATAGGCCAGCACGAATTCGCCGGGATGACTGACACACTGTCCTTTGCTTCCAGCCCTGACGATACCCAGGACCAGGTAAGGGAAATGGAAGTAAAAACACTTAAGCTCGGACTTGTCCGTTACGTTGCAAAGACTCCCCTTTCGAAATATCTTAAAATCAACTTCACCGAACCTATCGCTGAAACAGTATCAACTGATAAATGGGACAGCTGGGTAATGGGGGCTTCCGTGTCGGGGTTCCTGAACGCGATGACGTACAACGCAGATGGGCTTTCCAAGAACGCCATTCCGAAGGGCATGCTGCACCTGACCGGCAAC
>JALOMK010000040.1 GCA_025455505.1 Bacteroidales bacterium | reverse complement strand
GAGCAAAAGAGGCATGTGAATTCGTTAAGAAGGTTGATTTCCCATCCTCCGATATCGCATTTGATGCTGCCTTTGAGAAAAAATAAGAAGAAATTCCATTCCCAACCTAACCTAATAACCTTAAAATGGAGACAATCAAGAAAACACAGCTTTTCAATGCCAGCTGCGTGGCACTGGTGGTTACAGCTCTTGCCTTTGCAACCAGGGGATCGTTCGTCGAGGCATGGGCCTCCGAGTTCAGCCTAACTCACACCCAGGTAGGCTGGATAGTCGGAACAGCGTTCTGGGGCTTCACACTGGCAATGGTATTCGGCGGACCGCTTGTGGATATTATAGGTATCGGAAGGATAATTTCGATAGCCTTCGTTTGCCATGTGGCAGGGATTATTCTTACAATTGTGGCCACAGGATTCTGGTCTCTCTTCATTTCCACACTTTTAATCGGCATTGCCAACGGGAGCGTCGAAGCGGCATGCAACCCGCTTATAACAAGCATGTATACAGATGAAAAGACAAGGAGGCTCAACAGGTTTCACGCATGGTTTCCCACGGGAATAGTAATAGGCGGACTTGCAGTCTTCCTGTTCAACAAGATAGGGCTCAATGACTGGCGCTATGCCATGGCAATCATGTTGCTGCCCACCTTTGCTTACGGCTATATGTTCCTTAACAAAAAGTTCCCCCAGACAGAAAGAGTCGTCTCCGGGTTCACATACAATGATATGCTTAAGGCCTGCGTCAGCCCTCTCTTCCTTTTCATGGCTTTCTGTATGATACTGACGGCAGGAACTGAGCTCGGGACAAATCAGTGGATAGCAGCCCTTCTTGCAAATGTTTCAGATAACCCTATCCTGCTTCTTGTATGGATCTCAGGTATAATGGCGCTGGCCCGTCAGTTCGGAGGCACCCTGATCCACAACCTCAAATCGACTGTTGTTCTTCTGACATCGGCAATACTTGCTTTTGCAGGCTGCATCCTGATGGGTTATACAAGCGGTGCAATGGTGTTCGCCGCCGCAGGGATATTTGCCCTGGGAATAGCATTCTTCTGGCCTTCGATGCTCGGGTTCGTATCGGAGAACATCCCCCAGAGCGGCGCCCTCGGGCTCGCAATAATGGGAGGCATCGGTTTCCTCGGCGGAGCCATTGCACAACCGGCGCTGGGAGCAATCTTCGATGCACAGACAGCACTTTCGATACCTGCCGGTCAGACGGTTGAAGCTCTTAAGGCAGCATCGGCCGGAACGCAGGAAGCAGCCACATGGGCACAGGTCCAGCTTACAGGCGGGGCACTCACTCTGAGGATAGTCTCTGTTGTTCCAGCAGTGCTGATAGTGTTCTTTACCTTCCTGCACGTCTGGAAACGCAAGCATGTATAATAGTCTTGCGGTCGTGCAGTCGTGCAGTCTTGCAGTCCTGCAGTCTTGCGGTCCTGCAGTCCTGCGGTCAATTTCAAATGGTCGACTGCATGACTGAAGACTGCAAGACTACTATATATTAAGAGAGATACTGAAATTTGAATCGAAACATATAATATTATGACTATTATGAAAAAGATACGATTGGGAATGATCGGCGGGGGCATCGGGGCTTTTATTGGTGACGCACACCGACGCGCATCGAGAATCTGCAACGATTATGAACTTGTCGGCGGCGTTTTTGATGCCGACTACGAAAGGAGCATTGAGTTTGCAAAGAATGAAGGGATCGACCTTAAGCGATGCTATAAGAGCGTCGAGGATCTTATATCTGCAGAGACAAAGATGGCTGCCGGCCAGAAAATGGAAGCTGTTGCAATCGTAACTCCAAATGCACTTCATTATCCCTTCGCAAAGAGCCTTCTCCTGGCAGGTTTTCACCTGGTTTGTGAAAAACCAATGACTATGACAGTAGCAGAGGCTGTGGAACTTGAGGAACTTGTTGAGAAGACAAAGCTCACATTTGCACTCACTCACACATATACCGGCTACCCCATGGTCAGGCAGATGAAGGATTTGATAGCCAGCGGAGTCCTCGGAACAATACAGCGCATCGACGCCCAGTATTACCAGGGATGGATAAACTCGATAATCCACGGGACTGAAAGCAGGATAACCGGCGTCTGGAGGCTCGATCCGAAACATGCAGGGGCCAGCAGCTGCATGGGCGACATAGGAGTCCATGCCTTCAACCTGATCGAATACACGACAGGACTGGAGATCAATGAAGTTTTGTCTGACCTCAATCCTGTGAAGGAAGACGTGAAACTCGATCTCGACGGCACTGTGCTGCTGCGCTTCGGGAAGAACCTGAAGGGAGTGATCCGGTCAAGCCAGGTATGCGGAGGAGAGGAAAACAACCTTACAATAGCAGTTTACGGATCAAAAGCAAGCCTGAAGTGGGGCCAGGAAAACCCGAATTACCTTTATATGCTGAGCGACACCGAGCCGGCAAAGACATTCAAGCCGGCACACGGATACAACATGGCATTTGCCGAATCGAGCCATACTATGCCTTCAGGCCATCCTGAGGGGATCTATGAAGCCCTCGCCAATATATATAAAGGCGCTGCAAAATCAATCCGCGGTGAGAAGTTCACCCCCGGAGAATTCCCGACAGTCCATGATGGCGTCAGGGGCATGAAGTTCATTCATGCGGTTGTAGACTCAAACAAGGCAGGGAATATCTGGAAGAAACTTTAGATCATAAACGGCGTAAGGCCATAGTGGCGTAGGGGCGTAAAGGCATAACGGTGTAACGGCGTGCGGGATGCGCTATTTCTGATCTTTATCGTTAAGCCAGATAACCTTCTGTTCAGGAGTATGAGGCTTGCCTATGATGTCCCTGTAAAGATCGGGGCGGCGTGCCATCGTATATCTTGACCCGCCTGCCTGGTCAAGCTTTTCAGGCGTTAAAAGTGCTGTTGCCAGGTCATCGTCAAGCTTCCTGCATTCGGCAATAATGTCACCGAACGGATCGATTATCATCGAACAACCGTTCTTGAGCTGGTCATCGTCCATGCCTATCGGATTCGAAAACACAACATAGACACCATTGTCGTAGGCCCTCGAAGGGAGCCATTTCATCAGCCATCCCCTACCCTTCATGCCGTCGAACTCAAGCCTGAGAGATGTCGGGTCCTTTTCCCGGTTGTGCCACAGGGCCGGATCGACAAAACCGGCACCAGGCCTTGTAGATGGGGTACACATTGTAACATGCGGCATGAAGATTACCCGGGCCCCGAGAAGGACTGTAGCCCTGACATTTTCAATTATGTTATTGTCGTAACAGATAAGTATCCCGCATTTCCAGCCCTCCAGGTCGAAAACACAATAGGAATCGCCCGGGGTCAGGTGAGGATTTATGAAAGGATGAAGTTTCCTGAATCTTGCTATCAGCCCGCCGCTGCCAACACATACATATGTCTTGTAAAGCTTGTCATCCTCGTCCTTCTCGAAGAGACCTGCAAGTATGGCAATTTTATTTCCCGCGGCTATCTCAGTCAGGCGCTTAACGCTCGGTCCTCCCGGCACCGGTTCGGCGAGGGATAGCATTTCGACGAGGGAAAGATTCCTGGCAAAGGTATATCCCGTGACTGAACATTCATGAAACGCCACAACAGATGAACCTTCCGATGCAGCCATGGCTGAAAGTTCTGCAATCCGCGAAAGATTGAAATCCTTGTCGCCACTCCTGTTTTCGAACTGGGCGGTGGAAATCCTGAGGTTTTCCATTTTTTCAGCCCTCCCGGCCGTATGACTTACTTTTTCTTCTTCATCATCACAAATGCAGCGCCACCGAGCACAACAACCGCACCTGCAATAATAGCTATCAGCCCGGCCGATGATTTACCTGCGCCTGCTTCCTCGTCCTCAACCTCATAATAAAACTCAGGTTTTGCATTAGTGTCCATGTTCACTGTATCCTTTTTTGGTTCAGGCTGCTCCTGGGCCATAAGTGATCCTGTTCCTGCTGAAAGCATGAGCGCCGACATGGAAATGATAATAAATGCCTTTTTCATCTTAATCCTAATTTTAATTTTAACACATATTATTTAATAGTTCCTGCAAGTTTATAGTACTTTGCTGCAAGCTCCGGATGCGTCTCCCTGTAGGTATCACCCAGCGCAACAATAGCCGGACTGAACCGTGGATTAATAAGCAGGCAATCTTTCAGAACTTTCCTGGCCGCTTCAGGGTCTTTGCCTGAAATTGCCTCCGCATGTCCCACATATGCCTCAAAGTACTTCCTGTTTGTCCCTGTCAGCCTCCTGTACCAAAGGGCCGCTTCCTCATTCCTTCCCCCCGCTTTCGCAATATTGCCAAGATACATAAGTATCTGGTCTGAATCGGGATTGAGTGATAATCCTGCCTTTAGAAGCGAATCAGCCCTGAGCATCTCACCTTTCCTGACAAGGACAGCAGCAAAATTAAAAAAAATCATTTCATCAGATGCATCTGCCTCAAGAGCCTTCTTAAATTGCTCTTCAGCAGCCTCGAGGTTCCCGGCCTGCAGGAAGCGGTATCCCCTGAGTCCGGCAAAGGAAGTCCTCTTTACAACCACACACACAGGAACACCGTCGGCATATTCAGTGTGGATAGTTCCGCCTGGCGGCCAGATGCCGTTATTAAGCTGAAAGGGAGGAATATACCTGTTAGTCACAATCGCATAATCCCAGTCTTCCATGCTTCGCTCCTCCCACCTGAAATAGCCTGTATGCACCCCGGGCAGGTCCCTGAACTGCCAGCTTACTGAATATGTCGCCTTTACAATTGTCCCTTCAGTCTCACCTTTTTCCCTGAGATATTTTTTCAGCCATTCCGAAGCCATCGTCTGTCCTGTAAAGTAATAGTCAAGCTCATACCTGGCGTAAGCGCCGGCTGTTCCACCTGTGAGCTGGTTGTAATAAATATATGAATAGGGAAGGTTTTGCGCCATGTATTTCATCGGGTGAACCGACAAAAGGATAATTACTGCAGAAAGTGCATAACGGCGCCAGCCGTATCCTGATAATTCAAAGGCCTTTTCGAAACCTGCCGCTGCAAGCAGTACAAGCGGAGGATAAAGAAAAAGAAACTGCCTCCAGGAGCTGTAGAGGTTTGGCCTTTCATAAAATACAAAGACAACAGGGAACAGAAGCGTGAAAAGGATGAGTGAATACTGCAATCCCTTTTTTCCTGATATGATCCTTCGGAAAGTGAAAATAAAGACAAGCAGCCCGGAAAGAACCGTGATGGGTATTGTTATCAGCATCGACTTGGGAAGGTAATACCAGGGCATAAAATCGGACCATTCCACCCTTCCTTCAAATACCTGCCTGAAGGTATCGGGGAAATGAGCCATGACCCTGTATGATCCGATCACCCCTCCCAGCGGTTCACGAAGGGCATAGGGCCAGAGCAGAATACCGAGCAACCAGGCTGCAAGGATCATGACAATAACAAGGCCCGACTTAATCCAGAGATCCCTTAGCACCAGGCTTCCGTCATTGACATACCTGTAAACAAAGGAAATGAATGTAAAAAAGACAAGGTAGCAGAAAACAATAAGGCCTCCGGCCCTTATACTCAGCGTAAATGCCATACTGAGTGTGATGAATATAAGTATTTTAGTTGCTGCCCTTCCGGGGGCAGAAATGAATTTTATTGTAAAATACGCACTGGCAATGTACCCCAGTGCAAAGGGAACGTCCTTGAGGTTGTTCCATGCATGGCCGATAAAAGTGGGGGAAACTGCAAACAGGAACAGGACTATTAATCCGTTCCTGTATCCTCCCAGCCATACGGCAAAAAGTGCCGTAATCAGAATTACGAGCCATCCAGCGAAGGCGCTCATCAGGTGCCGGAATGCGTAAATATCGTCAATGCCAAGCCAGCGAATCAGGATAGTTGCAATGTTATCGTAGGCCTGCCCGTAATGTCTGAGGTTCGTAACGGGGGTCCACAGGGCCGATGTATCGGCGCCGTGTGTTGCAAAATATTTATAAACTGCGACGGAATGGTTATAATGAAGGACTTCATCGCAGGATATACCGGCTTTCCTGCCTGTAATTGCTAGCAAAGGCAGCATAAGGATTGCTGCTGCAATGAAAATATATCTGTACCTGCTGTGCGGCATTACTTATCCTCTGGCCCGCCGAAATACTCCCTTACAATGTAAATCGGACGGTTTTGAGTTTCCTTGTAGCCCCTGTATACATATTCGCCAAGTATTCCAAGGAAAATGAGCTGTATCGATCCGATGAAGTAGATGCTTAGAAGGGTCGACGACCATCCAGGAACGGCAAAACCTGATATCTTGGCTATCAGAACATAAATTCCTGCAGCCAGGAATACAAGCACCCCTAAAATTCCGAGTACAAGGCAGAACCGGATCGGAAATCTTGAGAACGAAAAAATTGCATCTGAGGCAAGTACAGTCAGCTTCCTGATGCTCATCTTCGGTTCTCCCCTGAACCTGTCATCCCTTACAAATCCAACATATCCCTGCCTGAAGCCAATGTAGGTCCGCAGACCGGGAAGATACCTGACCTTCTCCCTCATCGAGAGCAGAGCCTCAAGTGCTTTCCGGTTCATGACGGAATAGTTCCCTGAATTCTCCATATCCTTGATTTCTCCGATATGTCTGAAGAGAAGATGAAAGAGCCAGGCCGAAAAGTTACGGCTTTTACTGCCGCGCCTGCCTGTTTTTTTACCGCTCACTATGTCGTATCCATCAGCGGTGAGCTTTCTGTACATTTCAGGAAGTATCTCCGGGGGATCCTGCAGATCTCCATCCATCATTCCGATGATTTCACCGCGTGCATGTTCAAGTCCCGCTGTGAATGCAGCCTGGTGCCCGAAGTTCTTCGAGAGAGCAAGGACCTTTATTCCAGGATTCCTGTCCCTCCATGCAAGCGCCAGGACCAAACTGGAGTCAGTGCTCCCGTCGTCAACTATAATAATCTCATAATTATCCGTAAAGCTCTCTATTGAAGACACACATCTGCTGAGCAACTCATCGATGAGTCCTTCCTCGTTGAACACCGGTATTACAAGTGAAAACATTTCTTTTTACAAATGACTTGCAAGTGCAAATTCAGTTCAGATCATAACCGGTGTTCCGGGCACCGGCACCGGGAATTCCATGTCAACCGGGCCGAATTCAATTTTAACAGGACCAAGGTCCATATCAGATTTCAGGATTTCGTCCCATGTAATCAGCCTGCCTGTGTACGCTGCAGTTCGTCCCATTATGGCAGTTAGCGTCGAAACAGCGGTAGTTTCAGCCTCGTTGACATAATTTCCTGTCCGGATAGCCCATACGAGGTGCATGTGCTCCTGCACGTAGGGCGGGATCTTAACTGCGTTCATGGCATTGCCGTTTTCGTCTTTCGGGTATTCAAACTTCCATTTAATGTTTCCATCCAGGTCCCATATCGTATTCTGGCAGTTTGTATATCCTTCAGTTCCAATAATGAGTTCGCCTGTTCCGTTTGCACAGCTGTCGATCTGCCTGCACATGCTGTGTGAGCTTACCCCGTTGCCATAGTCGAAGTCGATGCTGAAGAAGTCGTACTGGTCTCCTGTAACCCTCCTGTGACGTCCGCCGTAGCCGATTGCCTTCTCGGGATGCTTTCCCATAAACCAGTTCACAACATCGATATTATGAACATGGGTGTCGAGGATGTGGTCGCCGCAGAGCCAGCAGAAATTGTTCCAGTTCCTTATCATGTATTCCATGTCGTTCCATCCTTCTTCCCTTTCCCTGAACCAGACATGGTCCTGGTTCCAGAAGGCCTTGGCGGAAGTTATTGTTCCGATTGCGCCGGAAGCAACCTGCTTAAATGTTTCGATGTAGTCTTCCTGGTGCCTGCGTTGTGTTCCTGTAACTACATTGAGCCCAATTGCCTCGGCCTTTTTTGCAGTTGCCATTACGGACCTTATTCCCACGGGATCGACCGCGACAGGCTTTTCGAGGAAGCAGTGCTTGTTATTTTGCACAGCCTCAAGGAAATGCTCGGGTCGGAACTGGGGAGGAGTTGCAAGAATAACGACATCAATGTCGGACAGAGCCATCAGTTTCTTATAGCCGTCGAACCCCGTGAAACAGTTCTCCGCGGGTATAGGCAGGTTGAACGATGCAAATCTCTCCCTGCAGGCGTCGATCTTGTCCTGGAATACATCAGCCAGGGCTATTATCTCGAGGTCGGGGCCGCAGCTTATAAAATTTATTGCCGCCCCTGTACCCCTTGCACCGGTTCCTACCAGACCGGCTTTAAGCTTCCTGCCTTTTGGTGCTCCGCTCAGGACAGGAGCAACACCAGGAACTTCATTGCCTGTTTTACGGCTGCATGATGTGAGAAATGCCCCTGCCCCGGCTATGCCAATCCCGGCCAGGGCTGTCTTTCCAATGAATTTTCTTCTGCCAATATTCTCCATTTCAGTAAACTGTCATTAATATAAGTTATGCCTTTATGCCTTTATGCCTTTATGCCTTTATGCCTTTATTTAGTTCCTTCCGTCTCGCATACTACCCTGAAGCCTACATCTATTACATCGGAGTACCACCATATGCTTTTTGGCATCTGCGGGTCAGTAACGAGCCAGGCCTGGGTTTTTGTAAGGTCCCTGGCAGCACTTCGTACGTCTTTTGCGTCGCTTTTAAAAGAACCTCCTCTGATAACATGTTCCCTGCCCCTGGCTGGTCCACGAGGGTTCACGGCAGCCACAGTGTCGGCTCCGTAGGTGTCGGGGGCATAGAAGTCGAGACAGAACTCAGCCACGTTTCCGGACATGTTCAGCAGTCCGAGCGGATTTTGCTTCACCCGGCCGGGTTCTCCGGTCCTGGCGTTGCTGTTTTCCTTGTAAATAACCATTGAATTGATTATGGCTGTATCAGGGCTGAAAATCTTCTTCAGCAAACCATTGGAGGTGAACTTTTTGGGACTGCCCCCGAAGAAATAAGGTGTTTCGGTTCCTCCCCTGCATGCATATTCCCATTCGGCCTCGGTGGGAAGCCTGTATTTCTTACCGGTGACTTTTGAAAGCCATTGGCAATATACGGTTGCAGCGTGCCATGACATTGTGATTGCAGGACGCTGGCCTTTGCCCCAGCCCTGGTCAGGAGCGCCCCACGGAGGCGTTGCCCCGCTGATTGCATCAGCTTTGCGAGACGAAACCACCTGTCCCTCGGTCCGTCCCTGTGAACCTGTTGCCCTGAAAAAAGCGAGGTATTCATCCCAGCTAACCTCGATCCGGCCGATCCAGAAATCGGAAACAGTGACTTTACGCCGTGGGCCCTCATCCTCATCTCTCAGCGGCTCATCCGCTGGGCTGCCCATCATGAATGTGCCTCCCTTCACTGCAACCATGTCAAATGAAACCGTTGTTCCCGGGATCTTTTCATTGAAATCCTTAAACCCGCTCACTTGTTCTGCGGCAGTATAGATGTCCCTATTGTCTGTAATATTAACTCCAAATCCGGTATCATGTGCATGAAGTGCGTTCCTGTCGTAATGTCCCACGTTCAGGTGGCAGTTAATGCAGTTAAGCGGATCTTCCGACAGGGTATAGAATAGGTGGGCGTTGCTGCCTTTTACTGAAAGTGTGACAGGAAAAAGGTTCTGGTGGCATTTTTTGCATGATTCCTCATACACGAAGGTTCTGGCGTTCTCCAGGAGTTTTTTTGCCTCCCAGTTTATATCGGCGCTGTCCTTGAAAAGGAAGCCATACACATCCTTGAAGCCATGTTTTGCCTTGGCGTAGATGTATCCCTGGCCTTCCGGAGGCAGATGGCACTGGGTGCAATGTGTAATTACACCTGATGAGTTGTTGTAATGGGTCGATAGCTTCCATGACTGATCTGCATGAGGATGAATGTGACATGACATGCAGTATTTGTCTGTGGAGGTGTATTTTATTACCTTCCGGCCTGACCAGCCAATAAGCAAGGAAACACAGATTGCAATAATCGCAAATAGCAGGAGGCTCCTTCGCGGAACAGATCTGAGGGAGCCGGACAGCGTATATTTCATTTTCCCCTGTAAATATTCATTTAAAAAGCTTTTAAAGATAGCTTTTTAGATGATTTCCGGAAACAGGCTTAGGGATTTTTTAACGATTTTTGGCTTTAGCTGCCCGGATAATCCGCAAATGCAGGCACATCAAATGCTGTCAGAAAAAGCTCCCGTCAACCCGGCTTTATCTTTCAGAAGCGTTACATCCAGATCTTTATATA
>JALOMK010000321.1 GCA_025455505.1 Bacteroidales bacterium | reverse complement strand
ATCAAACAGAATAAGATATCCACCAAGGAAAAAGTATATCATACCATTGATCTTGACAAATCAGTTAATGATATCAAAACCTGTATAAGTTTTCAGAGCGTCGGGAATTCTTATACCGGCTTCGGTCTGATTGTTTTCAAGTATGGCTGCAACTATGCGGGGAAGGGCTAAGGCGCTGCCATTAAGAGTATGCACAAGCCGGGTCTGCTTTTCCCCCTTCTCCTTGAATCTGCATTTCAGCCTGTTTGCCTGGAAGGATTCAAAATTGGATGTTGAGCTCACTTCGAGCCACCTTTTCTGTGCAGCCGACCATACCTCAAAATCGTAGGTCATTGCCGATGTAAATGACATATCTCCACCGCAGAGCCTTAAAATCCTGTATGGAAGGCCGAGGGCAGCAACAAGGCTCTCTACATGGTTAACCATTTCCTCAAGTGCGGTGTATGAATTATCGGGGTGGGCTATCTGTACTATCTCTACCTTGTCGAACTGGTGAAGCCTGTTGAGTCCTCTGACATGTGCTCCCCATGAACCGGCTTCACGCCTGAAACAGGGAGTGTAGGCGATGTTCTTTACAGGCAGTTCCTCGGCGTTGAGGATGATGTCCCTGTAGATGTTTGTCACGGGAACCTCGGCCGTAGGTATCAGGTAGAAATTGTCGACAGTCACATGATACATCTGCCCCTCCTTGTCGGGAAGCTGCCCTGTTCCGAAGCCTGAGTCCTCGTTTACGACTATCGGGGGCATAATCTCCCTGTAGCCCGCACTTTCGCCCCTGTCGAGGAAGAAAGATATGAGTGCACGCTGAAGTTTTGCGCCCCTGCCTTTGTATACGGGAAACCCCGCTCCGGTGAGCTTTATGCCCAGTTCAAAATCAATGATATCATATTTCCTGATAAGGTCCCAGTGGGGGAGGGCGTTTTCGGGAAGTGCAGCCGCTGCTCCTCCCTGCCTTATGATTACGTTGTCGTCGGCACTTTTGCCGGGGGCTACTTTCTCATAGGGAAGGTTTGGCAGCCTTACAAGCTCATTCCTGAGTTCGCTGTCAACCGCAGGGAGCCTGTCGGTGAGTGCTTTTATCTCTTCCTTCAGGGAGTATGTCAGTTTCTTTGCCGCCTCGGCTTCCTCCTTCCTGCCATCCTTCATCAGGGAGCCGATCTCCTTTGAGAGCCTGTTCATCTCGCTTTGAAGCTGGTCGCTTTTCACCTGCAGTTCTCGCCGCTGCGCGTCAAGTTCCAGTATCTTCACGATTATTTCTTCAGCATTGAAGTTTTTTACTTTCAGGCGGTTTATTACAAACTCGCTGTTTTCGCGGATAAGGTTTATTGTAAGCATTACTCGGAATATTTATAAAAAAAAAGCAGGCCGCTCAGCCTGCTGTAAAATTATTAAAAACTGCAGAATTACTTCTCGCGATGCGAAAGAATTTCAGTCAGTTCAGTTCTGGCTCTTTACAGATACATAAATCTTATTGTCGCCCTTCTTGCGGAATTCAACCTCACCATCGGTAAGTGCGAAGAGGGTATGATCTTTTCCAAGGCCTACGTTATCGCCTGGGTTGTGCTTTGTACCTCTCTGGCGGACAATTATGCTGCCTGCCTTAGCTGCCTGGCCTCCGAAGAGTTTCACGCCAAGCCTCTTGCTCTGTGAGTCGCGGCCGTTGCGTGAGCTACCTGCTCCTTTCTTGTGTGCCATAGTTCGATTCTTTTATTATGATTATTATTCCTTGCTTTTGCTTGTCTTTTTGGCTGCTGTTTTCTTTTCAGCCGGCTTTTTTTCAGAGCTTTTTTTGGCCGGAGCCTTCCTGGCCGGGACCTCAGCTTCTGCCTCTGCGGCTTTTTTCGCCGGGGCCTTCTTTGCCTTAACAGGTTTTTCAGTTGCTTCAGTGGCTGAAGCATCTGCAGCCTTCACGGCTTTCGCAGGAGCAGCTTTCCTTTCAATTGCACCTTTTCCGCTTATTGTAAGGATTTCAACATGTGTAAGATTCTGGCGGTGTCCGTTCTTCACACGGTAGCCTTTCTTTCTTTTCTTCTTGAAAACAATGACCTTGTCTCCCCTCGGATGTGCAAGCACCAGACCGTCGACCCATGCATCGCTGATAGTCGGTTCCCCGATCGTAATTTTGCCATCTTCCTCAACAAGAAGAACCTGGTCAAATTTAATCTCCTGCCCTTCTTCAGCATCAAGACGGTGTACAAAGATCTTCTTTCCTGTTTCTACTTTAAACTGCTGTCCTGCAATTTCTACGATTGCGTACATTTTCTATCTTTTTTATATTACTCCGGGAGGCGCATAACCGCATTGCATGATATGTCTTCAACTGCCCCGGCGGATTTATTCAAAATCGGACTGCAAAGATATACAAATTCGCTTATATACAAACCTTCAGCCTTATTTTTTTCAGTGACGCTGCAAAGCTGTGATCAGTCCTTGCGCACAGGGAGGAAGACTATTTGTATCGTGTTGATAAAAATGGATATTGTTAAAGGGGTGATCCTTGTAATATCTTTATATTTGTTGCAGACAACCTGGCTAATTCTGTTTTACCGGCTCATAAGATATTGATATGAAGAGGATAGCATTGAAGGTGATGGGAATCTCATACAGCCAGACCCAGTCGGGAGCTTATGCACTCATACTCATTGAAGAGGAGGGGGAGAGACGGATACCCATCATAATCGGTGGTTTTGAAGCGCAGGCGATAGTCATCAAACTCGAAAACCTCGATCCCCCCAGGCCTCTTACACACGATCTTTTCAGGAAATTTGCCGACGAGTTCGGTATATCCGTGCTCGAGGTAATGATATACAAGCTTGAGGAAGGCGTTTTCTATTCACAGCTCGTTTGCTCCAACGGAGAAAAGGAATATTCAATCGACAGCCGGACTTCCGATGCAGTTGCACTTGCATTGCGCTTTGACTGTCCAATCTATATCTCCGAAGACATTCTTGACAAGGCAGGAATTACAGTGAGTTCCCAGGACGATGAGCCGGCAGCCTCATCCAGCCAGGATTCTGTTTTCGGGACCGATTCAGCCGGTTATGATTCTTATACTGATGAAGAACTGTTCCGGCTGATTGATGAGGCCGTAAAGACCGAAGATTACGAGAAGGCTGCCGCAATCAGGGATGAGATTGAAAAAAGGAAAAGAAAAAAGAGCTGATTCTTTCTCAGGGCATTGCCGGGGAATAATAACAGGTATATTTTTATAACAGATGAAAGCTTCATCTCAGGTCAATAATACACGAGTTGCTGTGGTTCATTTCAGGCGACACAAATATCAGGTACCTTAAAGACAATGGTGTAAGGATCTGGAATGAATGGGCCGACGAGGAAGGGAACCTGGGACCTGTTTACGGCGCACAATGGCGGTCATGGTCTGCCGCCGGAGGAAGGCAGATCGACCAGCTTCTGAACGTAATAGACTCGATAAGAAATTCCCCGGACTCGAGGCGGCACCTCGTATGCGCCTGGAATGTGGGTGAGATTGAGAAGATGGCCCTGCCGCCCTGCCACATCCTCTTCCAGTTCTATGTTGCCGGCGGGAAGCTCTCATGCCAGCTTTACCAGAGGAGCGCCGATATCTTCCTCGGAGTGCCATTCAATATCGCGTCCTATGCGCTTCTTACATGCATGGTTGCACAGGCAACAGGCCTTAGGGCCGCGGAATTCATTCATACCCTGGGGGATGCCCATATTTACCTGAATCATCTCGACCAGGTAAGGCTGCAGCTCACCCGCGAGCCCTTTCCGCTCCCTTCAATGTCGATAAATCCTTCAGTCAGGAATATTCTTGATTTCAGGTATGAGGACTTTGCCCTCAGCTCCTATGTTTCACATCCCGCAATTAAAGGGGATATTTCAGTATAGCCAGGAATTATGATATCGATTATAGTTGCAGTGTCGGACGACATGGGAATAGGAAGGGACAATGATCTGCTTTGGAAGCTTCCCGATGATCTGAAACGTTTCAAGAGACTTACTTCAGGCAAGACTGTGATAATGGGACGAAAAACATGGGAGTCGCTCCCCAGGCGTCCTCTTCCCGGCAGGAGGAATATTGTCATAAGCGATATCCGGGGTGAATTCTTTGATGGAGCGGAAACAGCATATTCGATTCAGGATGCTATTGATATGTGTCTTCAGGATGAGGAGGCATTCGTGATAGGGGGCGGAAGCATCTACAGGCAATTCATGCCTCTCGCCGACCGTCTTTATATTACTCATGTGCATGATACAGCCCCTGCTGATATTTATTTCCCGGAAATCGAACCGGAGCAGTGGGAGACTGTTGAAAAGGAGGATCACATCCAGGCCGGTCCCGATCCCCTTCATTACTCCTATGTTATTTATACGAGGAAGAATGAGCTGGCTTAAACAGCGGACGAGCATGCTGAACGCTTGTCCGGGCTAAGTCCGGAAAATTGCTTCAACACGTAAATTCACAGCTGCATGCAACCAGTGTGTAGCGTTTCCCGTCTACCGTATGAAATAAACAAGGAGTTGATTAAACCTTTTCTGTCAGGCCATCTCTAACTGACAGTAAACAGGATTAAAAACAAAAATAATAATCTTATGAAAACAAGGCTATTTTCTTTTATTTCAATTTTTCTGCTTGGGTTTTTCACTGCATGCGACAAGGATTCAGCTCTTATTGAACAGGCGAGTCTCGACCTTGCAGATGATGATGCGGTATCCGAAGCCGTTTATGAGGATGTATTCAGCACTGCCGACAATGCAGCAATAATTGTCGATTACATGCTAAAGGGTGATTCAAAGTCGGACTATGTTGTAACCGATTCATGCCCTTCTGTTTCAGTGACCCAGCCTTCAACCGGCAGCTGGCCCAAGGTGATCACTGTTGATTATGGCAAGGGCTGCACAGGTTTTTATGAGGCAACGCGTTCGGGAAAAATACTGATCGAGGTTACAGGTCCGAGACTGGAGACCGGTTCAAAGCGAACAGTTACTTTCAACAATTACTATTTTAACGGCATTAAGGTGGAAGGCACCAAGGTTATCGAGAATACAGGGCTGAACAACAACGGCAACATAGTATTCTCAGTCAGCCTCACAGGTGGGAAGCTTACACTAGCAGGTGGCAAGACTATTGAGAGGACTGTTGACCATGAAAGGGAATGGATAGCAGGTTACCAGACAAAAAACATCTGGGATGATGAATGTCTTGTTACAGGTACGGCATCAGGGAAGACTCTTGATGGCAAGTCATATACGAACACAATTATGTCGGCCCTGCACTGGAAAAGGGTATGCAAGTTCCTTGTAAGCGGCGCTATCAGGATTGAAAGAGGCGATGCAGAGCCCTTTGAGCTGAATTACGGCGAGGGCGAATGCGACGCGAAGGCTGTGGTTTCAAGGGGAGGAGAATCGAAGGAGATTTTGCTCAGGAACAGGCACAGGCTGATGGGAACGAATTAATAAGCCGATACTTGAATCTGATGAGTCGGGTGCTTCAAAAGAGCACTCGATTTTTTTGAGCTAAAGGTTAATTTATTTCAGAGGAGCATAAGAAATGAAAAGGTCCCCCCAGGGTAAATGAATCTGTTGAAGTAATGAACAATACCACCCCCCCCAGGGTAAAT
>JALOMK010000320.1 GCA_025455505.1 Bacteroidales bacterium | reverse complement strand
TTCGACCAGAAGCACAAAATGGTTGAAATGGAAACTGTCCTTACTGAAGAAAAGGATTCTCTTGCAAATGAACTCCGGAAAATGGTGGTTGCCTATGACACTATGAAAACTAATAATGACACCCTCAACGCAAATCTCCTTAAGGAAAAACAGAGGATAGTCAGGCTCCTGGAGATAAATGCTTCAAACGTTCAGCTTATCAGGAAATACAAAAGCGAGATCACAACGATGAGGGAGATAATGAAGAGCTACATTGTACAGATCGACTCCCTTAATTCAAGGAACAAGATTCTTGTTGCCGAAAACCTTGAAATAAAACAGCAGATCGCCGAAGTTAAAAGCACAAACACGGAACTGAACAAGGTGAAGGAGGAACTTAGTTCAAAGGTTGAAATAGCATCCGTAATACAGGCAAAGGATATTATTGCCGTATCGCTGAACAAGAAGAGAAAGGAGACTACCAAAATAAACCTCCTCGACAAGCTAAGGGTCTGCTTCACCCTGCGTGAAAATCCCCTGGCAAGCGCCGGTGAAAAAACTGTTTACATGAGAGTGCTGAGGCCTGATTCCCTCGTGATTGCCACCAGCCCTTCGAACCTCTTCGGGTACAGGGGCAACCAGCTGATCTACTCAGCCAGCAGGGCAGTTGATTATATGAACCAGGACGTGGAGATGTGCATCTTCCTTGATAATACGGGTGATTTTATAACAGGAAACTACAGTGTTGAGCTTTACCTGGAAGGAAACCGCATAGGCAAGTCAACATTCATGCTCACGAAAAGATGATCAGCCTTCGCCGGGCATCATAAACTCAGAGATAATATTATCTGATATCAGTATCCCCTGGTTAGTGAGGACCAGGTTTTTCTTTTCCTGCCTCATCAGGCCGTATTCCCTGAACTTGCCTGAAAGGTTGACAATGTAGTCATAGCCCTCCTTCTCAAAAACACGCTCAACATATTCGAGGTCAATCCCCCACATTGTCCGCAGTGAAGTCATTATGTATTCATTGAAACGTGTGCGGGAATTAAGCTCCTCCAGTTCAAAGGGGAAATTTCCCTTCCTCGCAGAACCTAAATATTTCTTTACATCCTTCAGGTTCCATTGTCGCGAGTATCCATTGTAGGAATGTGCCGATGGGCCAAGTCCAAGATACGGGACCTGCTTCCAGTAGTTTGAATTGTGAAGCGAAAAGTAGCCTGGCTTGCCGAAATTTGAAATTTCATAATGAATAAATCCGGCATCCTCTGTCTTTTCAAGAAGCGTGTTGAACTGGGCTGTGCTCTCCTCCTCTTCGATCTCGGAAAGAAGCCCCTTTTCACGCATCTTGCCGAATACCGTACCTGCCTCTATTGTAAGATGATAGGCAGATAAATGCCTGATTGCGAATGATAATGAAAAATCAATATTTGAAGCCCATTCGCTGGTTGTCATGCCAGGCAGTCCATATATAAGATCAATAGTAACATTTTCAAATCCGGCCCTGAATAAAGTTTCAAGCGCGTTTGCTGCCTGTGCCGAGTTGTGTCTCCTGTTCAGCATTTTCAGGTGAGAGTCCTTCCATGACTGAACGCCCATGCTGATCCTGTTTATTCCGGTGTCCGCCAGTGCAGAGGCATAGTCCCCTGTGACATCGTCCGGGTTCAGTTCGGCAGTTATCTCGCAGTCTTCTTCCACACTGAAAGTTGCCCTGAGTGCCTTAATTATGCCTGACAGATCACTGGCGGAAAGCAGCGATGGGGTTCCTCCCCCGAAATATATAGTTGACACTTCTTCCTTCCCCAGGTAATCCTTTCTCAGCTCGGCTTCCTTCAGCAGAGCACTTACAAAAGCATCTGTGTTGCCCGGCGCGATAACATGATAGAAATCGCAGTAGGAGCACAATTTCCTGCAATAGGGAATATGAATATAGATACCTGCCATAGGGATGGTTTCAGTTTCTGAAATTTATAAATAAAATCCATTCATTTGCCTATTTTTGCGGCAAACATTCAAAATGCTTAAAAGGTACAGGTTCTCAATACTGCTTTCGCTTATAATTCTTGTCCTGAGTCTTGCGGGGCCTGCATCACTCGAACGGGTGGATTTTCTCGAGATGACATTTTCTGACAAACTCGCGCATACCCTAATGTACTTTGCGCTCATGTCAGTTATTTCATGGGAAGGAAAGTCATATTCAGAAAGGCCCGGTTTGCTTCTGACAGCAGCACTTTTCACTTTCTCGTACGGCATAATCATGGAGCTTCTCCAGGAATTCCTTACAAATAACCGGACAGGCAGTTTCTGGGATGCTGCCTTCAACGGGCTTGGAGTTCTGCTTGCAATATTAGCCTGGCAGCTTATCAGAATTTACCTGAGTAAGAAAAATGTCAGATAGAAATCAGATCCGTGCTGTTTGCCTTAACAACCAGATCATATATAGACCTGCTCGAAAATAGGCCAATGAGGTCTTTTCTTATATACTCGTAATCGGCGTGAAGGGGACATGGTTTCTTTGTTTTGTCACTTGATGTGCACGATCCGCTGTGCATGACACAATCTGTGAATATCCCGTCACCGTCGATAGATACTACAATGTCGAGAAGAGATACTTTTTTAGGGTCCTTAAGCAGCGAGAAGCCTCCGTGCGGTCCTTTTGCAGAACTAAGTATCTTCTGCCGGACAAGCTGCTGCAATATTTTTGCAAGATACGGAGTCGGAAGACTAAGGTCTTTGCTTATCTTCTTAATGCCTGTCATCCCGTTGCCATGTGGCTGACTCGCTATGTACACCATTGCCCGTATACCATACTGGCATGAGTTAGAAAGCATATTAATATAGTTTTAATGATATCTTTCCTATCCTTGGCTGATGCCGTCCGCCCTCAAAATCAGTTGTAAGGAAGGTCCTGACAATCAGATAGGCTTCCGATTCAGAGATGAATCTCCCGGGCAGGGCACAGATATTTGCATCATTATGAGCCCTGGCCAGGCGGCTGATCTCCTCATTCCAGCACAGGGCGCTCCTTATGCCGGGATGCTTGTTTACAGTCATGTTAATGCCATTACCGGTTCCGCAGATCGAAATTCCAAGTTCATATTCCCCGGCCGCAACAGCCCTTGCCAGTGCATGTCCGAAATCAGGATAATCAACTGTTTCATCCGAACAGCAGCCAAGATCCTTTAACTCGTACTTATCCCCTGCAAGAAATTTCTTTATCTTTTCCTTCAGGAAATAACCAGCGTGATCCGATGCTATTACAATTTTTTTTCTTTCCAACTCTTAAGGTTTTAATTAATGACAGGTTTTGACCTGCAAATTAAAGCATTTGACCGTTTAAAAGAAAAATACACTGATATCTTTTATTACCAGGACCAATTA
>JALOMK010000319.1 GCA_025455505.1 Bacteroidales bacterium | reverse complement strand
ATAAATTAAAAGATTCACCCTTACTTTACAGGCATTCAGCCTTGTGTTTATTCTTTCAGCATTGCCGGCATCCTCAGTGGCCCAGATGCCGCAGAGAGGCGGCGGCAGCATGGTTACAGTTACGGGCTGGGCCGACGATACTCATTATTTACTCAGGACCTTTGACAAGGACCGGAATCCTGTAATACAGAGCGTGGATGTTAAGAGCGGCAAATCAGTTGTGGTTCCTCCGTCCAAAACACCAAGGGAGCTTCTCTCACTGGCTCTTCCGTCGGGGGTTGCAATGTCAATGGGTGACCCTGTCAGTGCCGACATGAAAAGCGTTGCAATCGTAAAGGAAAATGACCTGTGGTTTTTTTCAGTCGGTGACACCGAACTGAAGAGACTCACAAATGACAAGGCTGCCGAAGTCAACGCGAGGTTTTCTCCCGATGGCAGGAAGATAGCATATACAAAAAACAAAGACCTTTATTATTATGACCTTGCGGCAAGGAAGGAGGTCAGGCTGACTGACGATGCCACCGACAAGATATATAATGGTTATGCTTCATGGGTTTACATGGAAGAGATACTTGGCAGGGCCAGCCGCTATGCTGCATTCTGGTGGGCACCCGACGGAAGCCGAATAGCATACCTCAGGACCGACGAGACAGAAGTGCCGGAATTCACGCTCAACAGGCTTGATGAAGCCGACGGCATTCACGGACTCTTGGAAGTGACACCATATCCCAAACCAGGCGATCCGAATCCAAAGGTAAAAATGGGGATGGCTGACCTTGCAAGCGGAAAAACAATATGGGTGAAAACTGATTACAGCGTTGACCAGTACCTTGCCTGGCCATTCTGGGCACCGGACAGTAAAAAGCTTGCTGTGCAGGTTCTTAACCGCGACCAGAACGACCTGCGGATAATCCTTGCAGATGCAGCCACCGGCGACTATAAGGAGATCTACAGCGAGAGCAGGCCCAGCTGGGTAGAGTTTTTTGAAGACACGCATGTCATGGATAACGGTTCTGGTTTCATCGTGCGCAGCTACAGAAACGACTGGGAGAATCTTTATTATTATGGCTGGGACGGTAAACTCGTTGCCCAGCTCACTAATCTTCCCTTCAGGGTCACCGGCATCGAAAGGGTTGACGAGGAAATGAAGCTCGTTTACTTCACCGCAACAGGTACGGAATCGACCGACAGGCATCTTTTCAGGGTGGGGCTCGACGGTAAAAACCTGGTACAGCTCACAACAGGTCCCGGATCGCACAATGTTACAATCTCACCTAAAGGCAGTTACTTTACCGATTCATGGAACAGCGTTGAAAGTCCGGGTGCAATAGTGCTGATTGACAAAAAAGGCAAGATGCTCAGGGAAATTCATAAAAATGAAATGCCTGCTTTTGACGCATCTAAGAATTCAAGGACAGAGATGGTTAAAATAATGACTTCTGACGGCTTGTTCAATATGCCGGCGACAATAACCTACCCTGTCAATTTCGATCCCGCAAAAAAATACCCTGTAATATTCGCAATTTACGGTGGTCCCAACTCGGCAAATGTAAGCAACAGATGGTCAGGCTTCAATGCCTCATGGAACTCGCAGAACGGGATAATCACTTTCGCGGTCGATCACAGGGGCTCCGGGCATTTCGGCAAGAAAGGCCTCGACTACCTGCACAGGAACCTGGGCAAGTGGGAGATCCTCGACTATGCCGATGCAGTTAAATGGCTGAGATCAAAACCTTTTGTAGATGCTGAAAGGATGGGAATAACGGGAAGTTCATACGGCGGGTACATGTCCTGCCTTGCCCTCACCAAGGGGGCAGATTACTGGACCCACGGATTTGGCGGTTCATCGGTTACAGACTGGAGGCTCTACGATAATGTTTATACTGAAAGATTTATGGATACTCCACAGGACAATCCTGCTGGATATAAAGAGAGTTCAACCCTGACTTTTGCTAAAAACTACAAGGGAAAGCTCTATTTCACTCACGGCGACATGGACGACAATGTGCATTTCCAGAACTCTATATACCTGATGTCGAGGCTGCAGGATGAAGGGAAGACCTTCCAGTTCATGCTGTATCCGAACGGGCGCCACGGATGGGGAGGGGCCAAAGCCACTCACTCACGCAACGAGGCAAATAATTTCTGGCTTAAAAGCTTTTTCGAAAAATAAGAGTTTATGACATTCAGGATGAGACTTCTGCGACCCGCATTAGCCTTAGTGCTGGCCCTGATCCCGGGCAGCATTTTCGCCCAGACCGATCCCGTAGTGAGCCGGATAATAGAGCTGGGCCGCTCCGACAACAGGGTTATGGAGCATGCTGATATTCTCACAAACCGGTTCGGCGACAGGCTTACAGGTTCCGACAATTATAACAGTGCTGCTGTCTGGGCAGTTAACACAATGCGCTCCTGGGGCATGATGGCGGAGCTACAGGAAGCAGGTGAAATGCCTGTCGGTTTCAACAGGGGTCCTTTTTCAGGGAAGATGCTTGTACCTGCGGCGGAAACACTTGATTTTGGCACGCCGGCATATACTGCCGGCACAAAAGGGAAGCAGAGGGGACATGTAGTGATCTCACCTGTTTCTGCAGCTGAATTCTGGGAGATGCGAAAACTGATTAACGGAGCCTGGGTTCTGATAGAGGGCGAAAACAGCGGGTGGCCGCGCGACCGCTCAGGGGAAGGCGAAATGACCAGGCTCCTGAGGGAAGCTGGTGCCCTCGGAACAATACAACTTTCGAAGACTCCGATAAGGCTTCTCTACCAGAGGGTACCATCGTGGGAGGAACTTCCTGTGTTGCCTGATATAAAACTTGCTGATTCACAGTATAATGAGATAAAAGAACTTGTTGCAAAAGGTGAACGGGTTGAGCTTGAGTTCGATATAAGGAACTACTTCAGGCCGGGACCTGTTAAATACCATAACGTGATTGCCTGGATACCGGGAAGCCGTTTCCCGGATGAATACGTTATACTTGGAGGGCACCTCGATGGCCTGGCAGGAGCAACGGCTGCCGTTGACAATGCATCCGGGGCCACACCGGCAATGGAAGCGGCACGTCTGATCCTGGCTGCAGGCGGTAAACCGGAAAGAACTATAATGGTGCACCTTTGGGCTGCAGAGGAATTCGGACTGCTTGGTTCATCAGCATGGGTAGCCGGGAATCCTGACAAGCTTCCGCGGATATCGGCCGTTTTCAACCGCGACGGCGGCACAAACTGCATATCGGGACTAAGCGTTCCCCCGGCAATGATTGAGGATTTCAGGAGAATTGTACAGCCTGTCCTGGGCCTGAACTCAAAATATCCTTTTGAGCTTACAGAGCGATCAAAGCCCGTTCGGAAGGGCGGGAGGGGAGGCACAG
>JALOMK010000318.1 GCA_025455505.1 Bacteroidales bacterium | reverse complement strand
CAAGAACCTCGGGGCTTGTGGAGAAAGTCGATTTCAGGCTTTTCAACAGGACCGGGATAGAAATTTTCCGCACTGAGAACCCGAGGCTTGAATGGGATGGTTCATACAAGGGAAAGATAGTATCACCGGGTGTTTACTTTTACCAGTGCGATGTGTTCGAACGAAGAATTGAGGGGATTGAACAGTTTCACCTGTCGGGTTTTGTGCATGTTATTACTGACGCTGATGCCCGGCTTAAAATCGAAGAGACAAAATGAAAATCCTTGAGACCAGGATAGCTCTGATGATTCTTATCCTCATGCCTGCGGCAGCTCTGCTCGAAGCGCAGACAGCTGCACCATGGATAATGAAAACAAAGGCCCTGCGTGACAGGGGCCTTAACGCTGAGGCTGTTACTGTTGCACAGGAGGGATTAAAAAGCTTCCCCGACAGCCGGCTCTTTGTTGAGGCGGCCCGGGCTTTCACAGGGCTTGGAAACCTTTCATCGGCTATAAGCAACCTGAACGAGGCAAACAAGCTGCTGCCTTCATCAGGGGATTATTATCTCGCGGGGATCTACGCAATGAAGGGCGATGCTGAAACTGCCCTCTACCACCTGGAACAAACAATGAGAACAGGTTTTAAAAGAACTGAAAGGGATATTCTTCTCGACAAGTCCTTTGCAAGAATTGAAAATACTCCTCAATGGCGCCAGTTCTGGAAGAAGGACTGGTATAGTGAACTCGAGATAAAGCTGGCCGAACTAAGTTTCCTGAGCTCGGTCGGAAAAATAAGTGAGTCGGACGACCTTATAGTCCTTCTTAAAAAAGAATACCCAGGCTTTGACGAGGTTGAATTTGCAGCAGCTTCAGTTGACGCAGCCGCGCAAAGGTACCCTGAAGCTGTTAAGAAACTTTCGGGATTGCTCAGGGATGATCCCGGAAATGAGAAATTCCTTGGTCTGCTTGCCGCGGTTCAGTATGCTGCGGCGAATTTTGCCGGAGCCTCAGCGACATATTCCGGGCTTATTGACAAGGGTGTTGCCGATGCGGGGCTTTACCTGAAAAGGGCTGAGTGTTTCAGGCAGACTGGAGAATATAATAAGGCTCTTGCGGACCTGGAGGAATATCTTCGCCTGTACCCGGGCAGCAGCGAAGCCCTCAGGATGGCCGGCAAGACAGAGGCTGCCGCAGGTGACAACCTGAAGGCCATGGAGTACTATTCAAAAAATATAAATCTGAAACCTGGCGATCCGCAGGCTTACGCCGACAGGGGAGATGCATATTTTGTTGCCGGTTCCTGGGAATGGGCTTCAAAAGACTACAGCATGTCACTTGACCTTGATCCGGGCAACGGGAATGTCTACCTTAACAGGGGCATAGCACTTCTGAACATGGGAAAGAAAGATGATGCCTGCATCGACCTGAGAAAGGCGCTGGAAAAGGGAAACAGGAGAGCCTCTGAGCTTATAAGCAGGAACTGCCTGAAATAGTTTATTTTATATTCCTTCTGATCCTTTCAAACAAGTCGTTCGGCTTAAAGGGCTTGAGAACATAGTCATTAATTGTAAGGTTCTCAATTTTGTCATGGCTTTCCGACATTATTGCCGCTGTTAACGCAACAACAGGTATGTCCTTTATCCGTGGATTGGATGAACTCCTGATAATCCTTGTTGCCTCTATGCCGTCCATTACGGGCATGTGGAGATCCATCAGGACAAGATCGAATTCTTCTTTTTCAAGCAGGTCCAGGGCCGCCTGGCCGGTCTCGACATGTGTGACAATCATTCCCCAGCCACTCAGGAATTTGTTGGCTACGAAGAAATTGATCTTATTGTCCTCTGCCACAAGTATCTTTTTCCCCTCAAGTCCGGTAAATGAATCATTCTGCTTTACCTGGTGGATACCTGTAGAGGAATCATCTGTCCTGAGCGTCAGGACGAACGTGAACACCGATCCTAAGCCCGGCTCGCTTGCAACACTAATAGTGCCTCCCTGAAGTTCGACAAGCTTCTTGCAGATTGAGAGCCCCAGTCCTGTCCCTCCAAAGAACCTCGTTGTATCTGTTGAGGCCTGGGAATAACTGTCGAAAATGAGGGAATGTTTGTCAGTGGGAATCCCAATCCCGGTATCGCTCACCCTGAACTCTATTTCCGAAGCTGAACCGGTCCTCGACAGCTCATTGATTTCAACCGTGATGCCGCCGTCATTTGTGAATTTCAGGGCATTCGAAAGCAGGTTGCTGATTATCTGGTTCAGCCGTACCGGATCGCCTGTCACGAATTCAGGGAGCTGATTCTGTTTTATTAAACTGAATTTCAGGTTTTTGACTTTGGCACGGAGGGAATATGAGCGTACTATCTCATCCAGGAAATCCAGAAGGTTGAACCTGACGTTCTCGAAAGAGATCTTGCCTGATTCAAGCTTGTTGTAATCAAGCACGTCATTTACGAGGGTCAGGAGATGGTTTCCTGAAAACTTCAGTGTCTTGATGAAATCCATCTGGTCTTCCCTCGGGTTGCCCTGAAGAAGGAGATTTGTTATGCCTATCACTTCATTCAGGGGGGTCCGTATCTCATGACTCATCGTCGACATGAAAAGCTGTTTTGAATGAGCCGCTTGTTCGGCCTTTTGCCGCGCTATGATAAGATCATCGAGCATCCTCTTGCGCTGGATTACAATTGCAACCTGGTTGGCTATGAACTCAAGCACGTAGAGATCATCCTGCCTGAACTTGCTGCTGTCATGATAATCCTGAAGGCACATGATGCCGATTGCGTTCTTTTCAATCCTGATAGGAACTCCCATCCATATCCTGCAGGGAGAACCCATCCTCTCAACCTCCCCTTTACTGACCAGCCTGTCGATATCGGAGCTTGTCGCAAGCAGCGACTTGTTGTTCCTGAGCACCCAGCCTGAAAGTGTGTTGCGGGCAGGGATGCTGGAATGCCTGTCGTTTTCATCCCGGTAATAAGGCAGGGTGAAGGAATCAGTCTCGCTGTCGTAAAGACCTATAAAGAAATTGTTTGTATCCCAGATCTTTACAGCCTCCTGAACAATAACGGGCAGTATGTCGGCAGGTTCCGATTGCTTAAGCGCTGCGGTCGATATGTTGAAAAGTACTTCCTGGAACAGTTGCTGCCTTTCATCTGATGTTATTTCAGCATATATGCTCTTACCTGTGCCTGATCTTACTGCATGTGTCCTTTCAGGTGACCTTCTAACAGGAGCATCATCCCCGCTCACGGGTTCCCATGTTATTACAATTCTCCCCGAGCTTAAAAGAAAGCCCATGTAGTATCCTTCCGAATCGTCGCCCTTTTGCGATGCAGCAAGTTTGTGGGCATCGCCTGTTATCCTGATGTATTGCAGCAGTTCCATAAGCTTCGGCCTCAGCGAAA
>JALOMK010000317.1 GCA_025455505.1 Bacteroidales bacterium | reverse complement strand
CAAGGACAACTGGGACCTCAGCGTTGCAAGGGCTACTGCAATTGTGAGGATCCTTTCCGTGGACTATAAGATTACTCCTGCGCGAATGACGGCATCAGGAAAGGGGGAGTATTTCCCTAAGGCTTCAAATGACACTGCCGAGGGAAGGGCCGTCAACCGCAGAACGGAGATCATACTCTCGCCCAAGCTCGAAGAGATAATGCAGCTTCTTAAATAGGAAGGTCTGCAACCCTGGTACAGCTGCAGGTTCTGGCAAATGAACCCGCATTCTGCCGGCCACGGTTAAAATCAAAAAGCGGAGCTGTCGACAGTCACTGAACCGGTTCCTGAAGGCAGGATCAATTCATAAGATTTATCATTAACAGTGATCCTGTATTTTCCGTAGAATGCCTTTGTCTCAAAGATGCCTTTCCTTCCGGCGATGCCTGATGTTTTTGTCCACCATTCGCCGAAGATGAGGTTTTTATATGCCACTGCCGCAGGTGTGGGGGACCAGTCGCGCCTGTATAGCGATGAAACCGGGATCCAGTTTGCCCCGGCCCAGAAGCCCCACATCAGGATGCCCTCGACAGCGGGATGTGCAAAGCATATCCTGTAATAATCAACAAGTTCCTTTGCCTTAAGCTCCTCTTCAGCCGGTGTCATCTCCGTTATTTTCTGAGTGTAGAATTTCGATCTCTGGCCCGGCATGTTGAACTCGGTAACACGAATTGGAAGCCCGAACTGAGCCAGTGAATCAAGTGCCCTTCGGAGCTCTGCCCTGTCGAAGGTGTCGCTGTGCAGATGTCCCTGCACACCTATCCCGGCTACCGGCACCCCCTGTTTCAGAAGATCCCTTATCTGGGCCAGGTATTCCGGAAGCTTGTTTCCCGTGAGTATGTCATAATCGTTGAGCCAGAGCTTTGCATCCGGATCTCCCATCAGGGCCCATTCAGCCATTTGCCTTGTTATGTCCCTGCCAAGGCGTTTCTCATAGTAATTGCCATGAACCATCTCGTTGTTGAGATCATATTCAGCGAACCTGCCCCTGTACTTTGCCGTGATCGTCATGGCCCGGTTTTTTATTGTTTCCCTCAGTTCATCATCACCAAGCTCCTTCACCCAGGGCTGTACGAACTGTTCTATCCCCCAGAACAGGTTATGTCCCCTCAGGGGTATCCCGCTGGCTTCAGTCCAGCTGAGTATGCCGTCGATTACTGAATAGTTCACTTCGCCCTTGCTGCGTTCCATGTCGCCCCATTTCACCGCATTTTCAGTAACTGCGGAGTTGAAGTTCTCCAGGAATTTTCCCCTGTAGTTCTTCAGGTCTGTTTCATTCATCCTTCCGCTGCCTGCGCTGTTGCTTATAGCACAGCCGAACCAGAATTCGTGGCTCAGCTGTTCAATGACTATCCTGTCGCCCTTTTTTGCCTTTACCGTGATAGTGCCTTTCCTGTATTTCGCAATGGAATCACTGATGCCCGGAAACTGGGCGGAAACGTTTTGAAACCCTGCAATGCAGGAGGTTGAAAGCAAGATTGAGATGCAATACAACCTGCTAAACGCTGTTTTCATGTTTTTCTTCATGTGGTATCCTGATATCGTTTTTGCTGAATTCTCCAAGATGTATTTTTCTTATCTGTGAAACTATGCCATCAATCTCCTCAGGCGGAGTTGCCCTTTTTGAGAGAACTCTTCCAAGCAGATCGATTGCTATCTCGAATTTCTCCGGCAGAACCTCATTTGCTCCGGCCTTGTACAATTGTTCTATGTTTTTAAGAAAAGGGGCCCGCACGATAATATATCCGCCGGGGTTGAATGACCTGACTTTTTCGATTATTGCAAGGGAAGCAACCAGGCTTCCTACAGATATCACGATAATATCGGCAGTATCGGCATGAGCCTTTTTCAGGATAGGTTCGTTCACGGCGTCGCCGTAGACCACCGGGTCGCCGTTGTTCATTTTCTCCCTTGCCAGGGCAGGGTCGAAAACAATCGACACATGCCTGAGGTTATTGTATGATGCCATTGCGGAAAGCTTTATGGCTGCGGCATCTTTCCCGATTATGACGAGATGGTTCCTTAAATCGGGGATCTCTATCTCCTTGAGCGGGAACAAGCCGTCGACCATATACTTCGGCAGAGGCAGCCTGAGGAGATTCCTTGAGACGGGCCGGGCAAGGTAGAACATGAAAGGTGTGAGCGCCATGGTTATAACAGCCACCGCAATGAACAGCCTGTAATAGAAATCAGGGATAACCGAGTTGTCTAAACCGAGTTTGGCAAGGACGAATGAAAACTCCCCCACCTGGCTGAGTGCAAATCCGATCAGCACCGTTCCCTGGAAAGTATGTCCGAGCAGAAAACCGGTACCCCCGGCGATAATGCTTTTCAATACTATGACGAGCACTACGCTGATCATTACAAGGCGGAGGTTTTCGGCCACGAATGAGAGATCTAGTAACATTCCGATAGAGACGAAGAAGAAACTTGTAAAGACATCCTTTATCGGCATCAGGTTCCCGAAAACGTTGTGGCTGTATTCCGATTCCGAGATCATAAGCCCGGCAAGGAAGGCTCCGAAAGCAAGCGAAAGCCCCATTTTGGAGGTTAAAAGGGCTATCGCAAAACAGATCAGGAATATGCTCATCATGAAAAGTTCCTGGTTCCTTGCCAGTGCTATCTGGTTAAGAAGCCGAGGCAACAGCCATTTGTTGCCTGCATACACAAGCCCTATAATGAAGATGACCTTGGCAATGAGTGTAATTATCTCATTCGTTACATTTACGGTGTTGTTTGCAAGAAGACTTGTAAACAGCATCAGCGGAACAAGCAGCAGATCCTGGAAAATGAGTATCCCGAGGGCAGTGCGACCGTAGTTCGAAGTAAGTTCGGATCTTTCCTGCAGTAGTTTGAGTACAAGAGCCGAACTGCTCAAAGCGACAATGAACCCGATAAAAAGACCTGTTTCCCAGGTTAATTTGTAGAGGCGTGACACGAGCAGGAATACTCCGGCTGTAATGAACACCTGGACCATTCCCCCGAGGAATGCTATCCTTCTTATTCTGAGAAGATGCTTGAGCGAGAATTCCATCCCTATTGTGAACAGAAGGAAAATAACCCCGATTTCCGCCATAAGACTGATGTCGTTGCTCTTCCCGACGAGCGCAAGCATATGAGGGCCTGCAACTACTCCCGTCAGAAGATAACCCATGACTGTCGGTATCCTGAACCTGGAGAATATAAGGTTGACCAGGGTCGAAAGGGCAAAAATTATTACTATGTCCTTGAGAATTCCTAACTCCATTCTGCCAGGTTAAGGTTTGGTCATTGCAACCTTACCAAAGATAGCTATTTGGCAGTGAAGATAAAAGGCTTTATTGCCGGTATAATTACGTGTCT
>JALOMK010000316.1 GCA_025455505.1 Bacteroidales bacterium | reverse complement strand
CCTCCGGCATCCCAGAGTATTTGACGCCCAGGCACTTCAGTACCCATACTAAACCTGTTTATTGCCTGGTTCTTTAGAAGCTCATCCCTGAATGCAGTCAGCCTGCTTCCGAAGGATTCATCCCTGACCCTGGGTGCCCTTACTATGAGAACGTCGGATGTGGAAATTCCCTTGTCCCGTCCCTGAAGAAACCTTACCTGCCTGAATACAAAATAAGTACATGTTACCAGGGATATTGCCATCAGCAGCTGGAATACAACAAGGGCTCTCCGTGTAAGCAATCCGGTGCCTGTATGAATGTACCTGCCTTTAAATACCTCTGATGTGCTGAAGGAAGTGAGGATAAAAGCAGGATAAATACCAGACAGAATAACACTTGCAAAAAACAGCAGAATGAAAGTTATGATAAACCATGACTGAGTGAAAGGTGAAGCGGCTGGAAGTATGCCCGTAAGATTACAGAACAGAGGATAAAGGATCAGGATCAAAATAAACGAAACGAAGAATGCTGCCAGGTTCAGAAGGAGCGTTTCTGTCACGAACTGGAGAATCAATTGTCCCCTGCCTGCTCCTGATATCTTGCTCAGGCCCACCTCCATTGCCCTCGTCAGCGACCGGGCAGTGGTTATGTTAATATAGTTTACCCAGGCGATTGCCAGGATGAAGAAGGCTATAATATTCAGAAATAATACGGTATTACTGTTCCCGTTTACCTCAAGCTCCTGCATGAAGTGTGAATTCAGGTGTATTTGACTTAAAGGCTGTACCTTCAGGTCGCATGTGAGCCTGTATCTTCTGAGTTCATCGCCAAAATCCATTTCAACGAGCGATTTCAGCTTTTCTTCAAATTCCCCGGGGTCTGCGCCCGCTTTAAGTATGAAATACGTGAAGAAACCTGTGTCACCCCACGATGTCTCAATATCCGCGCCATAATGGGTCAGCAGGTTAGGCCATGAAAGCAGAATATCTGCCCTGATGTGAGAATTTCCGGGCATATCGCGGAATATTCCGGTTATCACAAAGCTCATTTCCCTGTCAATTGTAATCGTCTTGCCCATGGGATCTTCATCACCGAAGTATTTTTTTGAACAGGACTCCGAAATGAAAGCAGTATTCGCATTTTTTATTCCGTCAGCTGCAGCACCTGCCAGGAAGCTAAAGCTGAACACATCGAAAACCTGGGGCTCTGCAAAGAACATCCTCTCTTCATAGAATTTTATATCGCCGAATATTACAGTTGCCCGGTACCTGAAGAGCCTTGCAATGGTTTCCACCTCCGGGTATAGTTGCCTGATTCTGATTGCAGCCGGAGGACAGCATGAAGCAAATCTGACAGATTCCCCCTCCGCACTTGAACGTTCATACCTGAGCCTGTATATCATGTCGCCGTTCTCATGAAACATGTCATAACCCCTTTCGTGGCGGACATAAATAAGAATAAGAATGAAGGAACTTATACCGGCGGCAAGGCCAATGATATTGATAAGCGAGAACATCCTGTTATTGATGATGCTCCTTAAGGCAATCTTCACATAATAAATGATCATGAGGCCTACCTGTATTAATATAATCTCAATTAAATATAGGAATTTGAATTATTTGTTCTGCCAAAATGCAACGATTTAGTTATAATAACGTCTTTATAGTGGAACCAGACGATAAGACAGGAAGCAACTTAAAGAATCAAGAGCCATGACAGTAAAACTCAACCCGAACGAAGTTGTCCTCAAAGCCGGAGATACAAGCCAGGTAATAGACAATAAGACTATCGACGGCAAACTGATAGTCACTAATCAGAGAATTTATTTCAAAGCTGTCAGGGAGGAAGCAGAAAGGTTCAATCTCGAGATCCTCTTTGAGAATATACTGGAAGTGATCTATTTCAGCAAGGGACTGTTCTCTGTAAAAGGGCTGAACGTTGTAACAAGGGACGGAAGAAGTCTCAGCTTCCCGCTGAAGAAAAGGGATGAATTCGGTCAGCTTATCAACAGCATGTACTAGCACGACTCAATATCACCATATACTCCCCGGTCATTATACAGAAAGCCGCCACGAATCACCCGTGGCGGCTTTCTTTAATGCTATCCTCTTCGTCAGCCGTCAGCATTCAGGGCTCACTACTTATTCATACCTGAGTGATTCGACGGGATTTTGCATCGCCGCCCTGCTTACCTTAATACTTATAGTCGCCAGGGTGGAGGCAACCATCAGCAGGGATGCCAGCAGAAGAACTCCTGCTCCTATTGTAACAAAATAATCCCATATGCTGTCCATAAGTCCTTTCGACAGATAAAATCCTGCAGCTGAGCCTGCAACTGAAGCAATCAGCAGTATGGCAAGGTATTTCCTGCTTACAAGGTACATTATGACAGGAACTGAGGCCCCCTGTATCTTTCTTATGCCGATTTCCTTTGTGCGCTTCAGGGTGTCGAGCGATACCATATTGTACATACCTATAAGCGAAAGCAAAGTTGCTACAATAGCAAGGAATACATTCACTTTCAGTATGCTGCTGTTTATATCCGCGCCTTCCTGCATCAGGTCGTTCTGAAAGCGGCCTCCGTAAATCATGTTTGTAGCCAGCGATTTCCATTTGTCGCTGACAAAGTCAAGCACAGCTGCAAGGTCACCTGCCTTTGCCCGGATTGCAAGAAAATTGTAGCGATCGCCCGGGATAACTCTCAGCATCAGGGGCTCAATGGCTTCCCATACCCCGTTCTGGTAGAAATCCTCCACCACACCAACAACACTAAGCCTGGTTGTATCGTAAAGTGTCACTGTCCTGCCCACGGGATCCGTCCAGCCAAAATCATTTACAAACATCCTGTTTACTACAATAGAACCGTTAATCCTGTCGGCCTCGCCTCTTTCCCTGTCAAAAAAACGCCCTTCCGCAAGCCGCAGTCCCATAGTTTGTGCATATCCCGGACCAATATCGAGAACATCTACCTCAAGCTGCTTTTCCTTATCCTTAAGCGGTCGCCTGTAATTACCATAACCAATGTGATTCTGAGTGCCTTCTGCACTTATAACTTTAGGGTTTGAAAGAACCTCGTTCCTCAGTGCTGAGAAATTATCGGGATTCACAGGAACTATTATAATTTCATTCCGCTCATAGCCAAGGTCAACAGTCTCCTGGAAGCCGGCATTCAATGAAAATGAAATTCCGGATAATTATTCATTGCACCAAAACTTACAACATCAGAAAGGGAATCTAGTTCAACACCAAGTTCGCTGCTGGATTTTGTAAGACGGGCCATAAAACCATCGAGAGTATCAAAGATTGCTGCAATAATTATAAGCCAACCGGCGTAAGTATAATTTCCCTGGCTTGCGCTGATTATCGAAAAAAAACCGCTGAACATGTTCATAGCGGTAAAT
>JALOMK010000039.1 GCA_025455505.1 Bacteroidales bacterium | reverse complement strand
TCCAGAAGTCATGAAATCGATAAGCCCTTCATAAAACACCTTTCCCTTGTGCACAGCGTAGAATGATTCAGCCTGTGGCTTTGTAAGCTTCACCATTCTCATAGCCGCTATTTCAAACCCGGCCTCATTTATCATTGCAAGGATGGGACCTGTCTTGCCTGTTCTAACAGCATTCGGCTTGATTATCGAAAAAGTGAAATCATCGTACATATTCTTTCATGTTATGTTAAAAACCTGCCCATCATTCAAAAACGGAATAATTCCTATCTTTACAATCCTTAAAATAACACCGTTTGTGTGATAGATCTCTCCAAATATACAAAACAATTATCTGAATATTTCCTGGCTCCGGGTAATATATTGCTGATATGTCATATTAATCCCGATGGTGATGCAATTGGCTCCCAGCTGGCATTGTATCACTACCTGAAATCAATGGGCCGGTCTGTAGATATGATTTCGCCAAACAATCTCCAGGAATTCCTGAGGTGGATGGACGGTGCCGGGGAAATAAGGATTTTCACGAAGGAAAGGACGCTGTGCAGGGATATTATATCACGTGCAGGTGTTATTGTGCTTCTCGACTTTAACAATACGGGAAGAATGGGGGAGGCAGAGGAATATGTTAAGAAATCAGCGGCAGCTAAGGTTATAATCGACCATCATCTTGATCCTTCAGATTTTGGTGATCTCCTGATTTCGGACCCCGGTGTATGCTCAACAGCTGAACTTGTACACAGGATAGTAACAGCTGTAAACGGTTCGCGATTCATTAACAAGGCTTATGCCGAGGCACTTTATGTCGGTATTGTGACTGATACAGGCAATTTTGAGCATGGGGCCTACGGACCTGATACTTTCCGGACAGTTGCCGATATTCTTGAATCGGGGATTGACAGGGACAGGATACTCGACCTTGTATATAATAACTTCTCGGCGGACAGGCTGAGGCTGCAGGGCTATGTCCTTGCCACGAAGATGATTGTGCTTCCCGAATACAGGACTGCCTATATGACACTTACGCGCGACGAACTGAAACGCTTCAATCATGTCAAGGGAGATACGGAAGGATTTGTAAATATGCCGCTGTCGGTGAAAGGCGTTGTTTTTTCTGCCCTCTTTATCGAGAAGGAGGGATTTGTTAAACTGTCATTCCGCTCAAAGGGAAAGATACCAACGAATGAATTTGCAACCCGGTATTTTAACGGGGGAGGACACCTGAACGCCTCAGGGGGTGAATGGAAAGCAGGCCTTGATGAAACAGTTACAAGATTCCTTGATGCCCTGGATGAATTCAGGGAACTCCGTCAGGATTAATCCTATCATATGAACCGGCTTTCATTACTTTTCTTATTTCTTCTTGCTGTTTCATGCAGGAATACACCGGAGGAATCAAAACCTGAATTCAGGAGAAGCCGTGAAGAAATGGCCGATATAAACCGCCATCTTGTTGAAAAGGACAGGGAGAGGATAATAAACTATATCGAGAGGAACAATCTGAAAATGCAGGAGTCCCCTACCGGACTATGGTATTCAGTTACAGTAAGCGGTGAGGGGAAAGAGTTTGTGACTGGTGACAGGGTGCGGTTTGCTTATGATTGCAGACTGCTCGATGGAACACGGTGTTATTCCTCTTCAGAATCAGGCCCGCGGGAGATCATAATCGGCAAGACACAAGCCGAGACGGGGCTTATAGAAGGGTTTATGCTGCTCAGGCCTGGTGCTGAAGCGCTTTTCATTTTGCCGCCGCACCTTGCATACGGACTAATCGGCGACGGTAAAAAAATACCCTCACGGGCCATACTTGTATATAATGTTGCTATCTTGCAGCCCTGAAAAAACGGAACGGTTTTTGCATACGTGAAAAGTACATTTAAAATAAAAAGATGATCAGAGCAGCACGAATTCCTGTCATTTTACTGGCGGGCGTTATCCTTTTTGCGGCGGTTGCATGCAATCCCTCAAGGAAATACGAGAAGGAGGAGCAGGAAATGATTGACAGCTACCTGCGAGATAATCCGAATTTAACGTTTGAACAGAAAGCCAGCGGACTATATATCTATAATGTCACCGTAGGAACAGGTGGTTTTCCTGTGAAGGACGATACAGTGTATGTAAAGTATACGGGGAAATTCCTCAACGGGACGATCTTTGATACAAACGTTGGCACTGCCGACAGTCTTGTATTTCCTGTCCTTGCCGGCTGGCTTATCGAGGGATTCGATGAAGGAGTCACATACATGAAGACCGGTGGAAAGTCAATACTTCTTATCCCCTCATGGCTCGCATACGGAACATCAGGATTGTACGGATTTGTAAGTGGTTACACTCCGCTTATATTTGACCTCGAGCTCGTAAAGATAAAGAAAGGCCCCGGCAAGTAGTCTCACTGAAGTACAAAGACTGCAAGCCTGCCGGTAAGCTCAGGGATCTGTGTCTTCCATTCCGCAATTCTTCTTGTCCTTATAGTTTCGCCCGGAAGCGAAATGTCACAGGCAATAGTCAGGAATCTGTCAGAACTGCATACCCTTGTGACTGCCTCAAGCATTTTCTGGTTGCGGTAAGGAGTCTCCATAAAGACCTGTGCATAGCCTTCGCGTGCGCGCTTTTCAATTTCACGAAGCCGCAGGTCGCGTTCCGGAGCTTTGACAGGCAGATATCCGTTGAAGGTAAATGACTGGCCGTTCAGACCTGAGGCAATCAAGGCCATCAGAATCGACGATGGCCCCGAGAGCGGGACAACCCTGATGCCCATCCTGTGGGCCAGAAGTACTATCTTAGACCCCGGATCGGCTATCGCAGGCATCCCGGCCTCACTAATAACACCTGCATCATTACCCTGGAGAAGCGGTCCTGCCAGTTCAGAAAGATCCTCTTCTGTAGAATGCTCATTGAGGACAGAGAAGCTCGCCTCGTCGATTGGAAAATTCCTGTCAATGAGCCGCAGGTGCCTCCTTGCGCTTCTTATGTCCTCGGCTATGAAGTATCTGAGCCTGCGCGTTATGTCGAGAACACCTGCAGGGATAAGCTCGGAATAGTTTTCACCTCCCAGTGTAACAGGTATCAGGTATAAACATCCTTTCATGTTCTGTAATAATATTCAAATATATCGATTTCCGGTGTAGTTACCTTCAAACAATTATTACCGGCAAGTTGCCATTCTCTTTATTTTGAATTAGGTTTGCTTAAAAGAATTCAAGTTTGAAAATTACTTTCCTCGGCACAGGAACTTCACAGGGTGTGCCGGTTATTGCCTGCGACTGTCCCGTATGCTCATCAGGTGATCAGCGCGATAAGCGGCTGAGAACCTCACTTTTAGTAGAGGTTGACGGAAAGGTACTGCTATTCGATGCCGGACCCGACTTTCGACAGCAGATGCTTGGTGCCCGTGTTTCGCGACTCGATGCAATAATTCTTACACATGAGCATAAAGACCATATAGCCGGGATGGATGATGTAAGGGCATTCAATTACAAGAGCCAGGATGCCGTGGATATTTTTGCTGAAGAACGAGTACAAAAGACTGTTAAGAAAGAATATTCATATGTATTCGCGGAATACAAATACCCGGGGATTCCCAAAATGCGCCTTAATGATATAGGCGATAATGCATTTACAGTCAAAGGCATAAGCGTAATTCCGGTCAGGGTGTTCCACTACCATCTGCCCGTTTATGGTTTCAGGATAGGTGATTTTGCATACATCACCGATGCAAATTATATCCCAGAGGAAAGCAAGGAAAGACTATTTGGGGTTAAGTATTTTGTAATTAATGCACTGCGCAAAGAAAAGCACATCTCTCATTTCAGTCTCCGGGAAGCAATCGACATAATAAGGGAAATTTCACCAAAAAAAGCATTCATCACACACATAAGCCATCAGATGGGCTTTCACTCTGAAGTTTCAGGTGAACTCCCTGCTGGTATCAGGCTTGCCCATGACGGACTCAGTTTTGACTGCGACAATTAAGAGTTGCGGGTACCTACTTTTTGAAGTTCTTGTTAAGCTTTTTCTGGTATTCCGGGGAGAAATAATACTTGTTCCTTCCCAGCTGCGACGTGCTTACCTTTGAATTCTGTTTCTTTTTCTGCATGTATGGGTTCTTTTTACCGGCAGCACATGACACACCTGTTGCAATCATAAGGGCTATGAGCAGGTACTTCAATATTTTAGCAAGTGCAGACACTGATCAACTTTACATGCAGGAATATTATAATCACTACATATTATCCTTTATACCGGAATGCCTTATAAAAGGTTTCACATTCTCTTTCTAAACTCTCAACTATATTTTAAATTGCACTTATGATTCAATTTATTTGCAATGAAAACCTCCCTGGCATATCTTTCTTTCTTCACCTTGCTTCTGCATTCTCCCCTGGTGTGCCTGAGCGGGCAGGAGGTGCAGAGGGTAACATTGAATGTGTCAACCGGAATCAGTGTCGATACAATATTCACTGAAACTGATACACTCGTATTTGGAGTCGGAAGAAGCCTTTTCAGTATAAATATTAACGATAAGCCTTTTACCACAGGGAGTCAAACTGCTTCACTTTCGGGTGCAACCTGTTCAATTGAGCACGGGAATGTGCTTCTTACAACAGTCAAAAGGGATCTTGCTTCACAGGGTACATTCAGGATATCGGTGAAAAACATTTCGGGCGATACGCTTGCTGTAAGCAACGTAGTTCCTTACTGCCCTGACAGCACCTCAGTGTACATTACAGGAATGGGTCCATGGGACCTTGCACGGGCATGGCTCTTCAGGCCTGGTTACAGACCGGTGAGGGTTATCCTGCCTGACAATGCATGGGAACTGGGTTATTGTTCCTTTGAAACCGGTCAGGGGCTGTCTGTTGCCTCACTTGCAAGAAGGATCAGCACTGCCGGAGGAATCAGAAAGCGTTATGAAACTGTGCTGCCCCCGGGAACAAGTGTAGATTATTCGATCTGCACCGAGGTCTTTAAGGGTGAATGGCAGAACGGACTTAAAAAAGTGTTCAGGGACAGGTACCTGTATGACCTTGAGAAATTCGATAACTCCTTATTTGAAAGACAGGATCTTGCATGGATAAGAAGCAGTTACCTTATAATCCTCCAAATGGCGTGGGACAGGGAGTTCTATGACTGGAGGAACGGCAGATATAATTTTGAATCCTTTACAGGCAAAGGATCCGGCATTTACGGAAAGGCTGACGTTTACGGTATCTGGCCTACATGGCCCAGGCTGGGACTCGATGAGAGAAACCAGTGGGACATGTACAGGGACCTTCCCGGAGGGACAGGCATGCTGCGACAGTTCTCCGGTCTTGTTCACAGCCAGGGATCGAGGTTTTTCATTGCATATAACCCATGGGATAACAGCACCCGGATCGAGAACCATTACAGGGGAATGGCACAGCTCATTGCCGAAACAGATGCCGACGGGGTTGTTCTCGATACAAAGGGCAGTTCCAGCATTGAATTGCAGAGAGCTGCCGACAGTGTAAGGAAAGGAGTTGTAATGTTCTCCGAAGGAATGGCAATTACACGTGACATGCCGGGAATTATCTCAGGCAGGGTCCACAACGCAATTTTCCTTAGTCCCGAGCTAAACCTTAATAAGCTCATCAAGCCTGAATTCGCAATCTTCAGGGTTTGCGACGTGGGTGAAGAAATCATTCACAGGGAAGTGGCAATCGCCTTCTTCAACGGATACGGTTCGGAGCTCAACATGTTCCGCCCTGGCGGCCGGAACGAAAATTATGATAAGGATCTTGAGTTCCTTGGCAGGACAACTTTCATCCTGCGCCAGAACAGCGATGCCTTCAATGATAAAGACTGGACACCACTGATTGATACAGAACATGATAATGTATTTGTCAACAAATGGAGCTCAGGCGAAAAGACTCTTTATACAGTGTTGAATATGGATCCTGCCGGGTCCTATGGCGGGCTGTTCGCTGTGCCGGAAAGTGAAAATACACATTGGGTTTCACTAACAAGGCATGAGACCATCGAAGCCAGGGCTTACAAAGGGAAAATGCTGCTGAATGCAAGTGCAGGAGGCTGGGATCCGGAACTGAATGGGACAAGGAGTGAAGGCTCTGTTGACTGTATTGCCGGCCTGCCAAAGCTTCTCGGGACTTCCCTGTCAGGAACGCGGCTTAAAGTGAGGGCGCCGGGGAGGGGCAGGGTGCTGATCTGGAAAGGCAATCCCTCGTACAATACTCAGTATACTGAAATGGCTGCCACAGCAGACACAACTGTTGATCTTACGGGGTATTTTGGCGTTTTCGAGGGAAAAGTTGTCGTGCAATTGCTTGACGGTGAACTGCTTCGTGACGAAAACGTACTTGAGCTTAAGGGTGGAAGACCATGGCTCATAAGCACCCGTAAAGAAACTTCTCCCGCGTTGACAAGCCCTCCGGGAATGGTCCTTGTTCCGGGTGGCAGGGTTATTGCTGACCTGTCATCGAACGATGACTTCATTCCCCACCCGCGGCCTGATGTAGATTCTGTTGAAGTTGACAGTTTCTATATTGACAGGTTCCCTGTTACAAACGAGATGTATTACAGGTTTATTTCTGAGAGCTCTTACCTGCCGGATGATACATCCATGTATCTGAGGCATTGGATATCAGGGAAATATCGGAGGGGAGAGGAGAAGTACCCTGTTGTTTATCTGAGTCTCAGCGATATGGAGGCCTACGCAGCATGGGCGGATAAAAGACTTCCCACGGAGGCAGAATGGCAGCTTGCAGCGAGAGGGCCCGGAGATCGCCTGTGGCCCTGGGGCGGGTCGGAGCCATCAGAGCGGCTCTGTAACTCTTCCGGCTCTTTGTGCAAGGTTGATAAACATCCGGCTGGCAGAAGTCCGTATGGGGTTGAAGATCTTGTGGGTAATGTATGGCAGATGACATCCGACTTATACTTCAATGGCACAAATTATTTCGGGATTATTAAAGGAGGCAGTTATTATAAGCCGGCTTCGAGCTGGTGGTATATTCAGGGCGGACCGCAGCCACTGAACCGGACACAGATGCTGCTGTTTACGGCACCCGGTCTCGACAGGAACTCCACGGTGGGTTTCAGGTGTGTAAAAGACTGATCAGAGTCTTCCTGCCCCGTTCCCTATGCGTGGCCTGTAAAAATCGGGTTTAAGTCCGGTCTTCTCTGTATATGTTGTGCCCAGGGTTTCGATGAAAGCAGCGGCATGTTCCTTTTCAACAATGCTTACAGTGCAGCCGCCGAATCCTGCACCAGTCATCCTTGTACCAATGACTCCCGGCAGTTTGCGTCCCTCGTAGACAAGAGTGTCAAGCTCCATTCCGGTTACTTCGTAGTCTTCCATGAGCGAGTCATGAGACTGGTTCATGAGTTCGCCGAAGCGCTTCAGATTATTCTCTGAAAGTACTTTGACGGCTTCAAGCACCCTTCCGTTCTCACTGACAACATGCTTTGCCCTCTTCCGTATTACAGGATCAGTAATATAAGTGTCAAGAGCACTTATTTCCCCGGGTCCCAGTTCACTCAGGTTCCTGATTGGTTTGTATGCCTGAAGCAGTTCAACTGCCTTTTCGCACTCACCCCTTCTTTCATTGTATTTCGAATCGGTGAGGCCCCTTCTTTTATTTGTATTTGTTATTATAAGCTCGCAGTTGCCGAGTTTCACCGGGACATTTTCGTATTTGAGAGTATCGCAGTTCAGGAATATTGCATGATCATCCAGGCCGAAACCAACGGCGAACTGATCCATTATGCCGCAATTCATGCCGACGAACACATTTTCAGCCCTTTGTCCGAGTTTAACAAGTTCAAGCATGCTGAGTCCGGCATTGAAGAGCTCATTTACTGCAACTGCAGTTACAATCTCAATTGAAGCCGACGATGACAAGCCGGCTCCATTCGGAACATCCCCGAAGAAAAGCAGTTCGAGACCGCTGACACGAATGCCCCTGCCTGCAAATTCATTTATTACACCCAGGGGGTAGTTTGTCCACTTGTTTCCCGATTTTGAATATGAGTCAGCGACAGCTGTACTGAAATCGTCGCTGAAATTAAGAGTGCTGAACCTGAGCATGCCGGATGTTGTTTTCCTTACTGCAAGGTATGTGCCGTAATCGAGGGCGCAGGGGAACACGAATCCCCCGTTGTAATCGGTATGTTCTCCAATGAGATTCACCCTGCCGGGTGAGAAAAAAAGAACAGGTTCCAAAGACCTGTTCCCGTATTTCTCAAAAAATTTTTCAATGAGTATTTTCTTTTCCATGTCAGACTTTGAGTTTCTTTTCAATCTCGTTGATCTGGTTCCTGAAATGCTTGTCGGTATCGATCAGGTTATTGACTGTTTTGCAGGCATGAAGGACAGTTGCATGATCCTTGCCCCCTATGTGCGATCCGATGCTTGCGAGAGAGGCTTTAGTGAGGCTCTTTGAAAAATACATTGATACCTGCCTTGCCTGTACTATTTCCCTCTTCCTTGTTTTTCCCTGTATCTGTTCGATAGGTATCTTGTAGTAATCGCAGACAATTTTCTGGATATATTCAATTGTGATCTCCCTCCTTGAAGTACTGACTAGTTTTTCAACCATCAGCCTTGCAAGGTCGAGGGTTATTTCCTTCCTGTTGAGTGTGGATTGTGCGTACAATGATATAAGTACTGCCTCAAGCTCCCTTATGTTGTTTGTGATATTCGCGGCCAGGAATTCGAAAATTTCATCCTGGAGTTCAATTCCGTCATTATATGCTTTTTTCCTGAGGATCGTAAGCCTGGTTTCATAATCGGGTCTCTGAAGGTCAGCCTGCAGTCCCCACTTGAACCTTGAAAGGAGCCTCTGCTCCATGCCCTGCAGCTCAACGGGTGGCCTGTCGCATGTGAGTATCAGCTGCTTTCCGGCCTGATGAAGGTGATTGAAAATATGGAAGAAAGTATCCTGGGTCTTTTCCTTGCCGGCAAATTCATGGACATCATCGAGGATGAGCACATCAATCATCTGGTAGAAGTGCAGGAAATCGTTCTTGTTATTGTTCCTTACCGATTCAACGAACTGGGTCTGGAACTTATTCGCGTTCACATAAAGCACCGTCTTGTCGGGGTGCTTTTCCTTGACAAGTATGCCGATAGCCTGGGCCAGGTGAGTCTTGCCAAGACCTGAATCGCCGTAGATCATCAGGGGATTGAAAGCTGTTCCCCCGGGGTTGTTCCCAACAGCAATGCCGGCAGAACGGGCAAGCCTGTTGCATTCACCCTCAACGTAATTGGAGAAGTTATAATCGGGATTTAGCTTGGGATCGAAATGTACTTTCTTTATCCCGGGGATTACGAACGGATTTTTAATAGATGGCTGGGTTACCTCGAAAGGAACCTGTACGGGCCTGTTATTAAGGTCTGTTTTGTTGCGTGAGGGATACCTGACAGTGTAAGGTTTTCCTTCAGAGTATCCTGAATTCTCCATCACCACATTGTACTCGAGCTTGGCATCATTGCCAAGTTCCCGTCTAAGGGTTTTCCTCAGGATGTCAATATATTGCTCTTCGAGGTATTCGTAAAAAAACGGGCTGGGCACCTGGATAGTTAAAACGTTGTTCTCAAGGCGCAGGGGAATTATAGGTTCAAACCATGTCTTGTAACTGATGGATGGAATAATATCCTTTATTATCTGAAGACAGTTATTCCAAACGTCATTATGCGACTTATTCATTTAGGGTATTGTTTATAAAATCAAAGCTTGGAATCAACGGTGATTCAGGTAGCAATATTTGTAAAAAAAAAACTAATAAAAAAAATTTTTTTCACTTGACTTTTTCAAAATAATTATATGTTTTTAACGATCAGTAACTTATCTGAACAAAAAAATATATTATCTGTAATGTGCTGATCTTAAGTATCTTGAAGTTATTGCAAGGGGTTTGGTAATGGAGTTCAGATTCTTATGGCTTTATGCTCAAAATTAAACATTGCCACTATATTAATGTGATTATTTTGTCAGTGATTCGGATATCTTTTTAAATGTCAGTACTATCTGTAATTATTTCGAGGCCTCTAAGGATTGCTTCTTCAGAAAAGTGAAAAGTGTACGTACTTCTTTGGATTCTCCTTCATATCCTGAAGCAGCAGGTTAAGGCTTTCGAGACTGTTCGAAAGGTTAGTATACAAGCTGTCATTTGTGAGCAGTTGCCCGGCACTTCCTTTTCCGTTGTTCATATTGCCAAGCATTTTTGCTGTCTGTTCGAGACTGGCCTTAAGTCCGCTTACAGTGCCGTAGATGTCGGCAGAGGCCCCGCACTGCTCCATGCGCCCGGCGCTCATCACCGCGACGCGGTCCGACATGGCGAGCGCCTCGCCCTGGTCGTGGGTGATGTAGATGAAGGTGACGCC
>JALOMK010000038.1 GCA_025455505.1 Bacteroidales bacterium | reverse complement strand
GTCCCAGGAGCTCCTTTATTGAATTAAGGTCAGCTCCGTGGTTAAGCATATGCGTGGCAAATGTATGCCTGATAACATGCGGACTCTTCTTTTCCATTGTTGTCACAGCTGAAAGGTATGCATTCACTAAATTATAAACATATTTATCATACAACTTGTTTCCCCTGTCGCTTATAAAAAACCAGTCCTCACCAGTTACTACAGTTAGTTCCGCCCTCATGGCCATGTAAGCCCTCAGCGTCGGAATGACTGCAGCTATCAGCGGGATTATTCTCTGTTTATTCCTTTTTCCGGTTACCTTAACACTTCCTTCTTCAAGATTTATGTCAGCCAACTTCAGCCCTGTCAGCTCCGAGCGCCTCATTCCTGTTGCATAAAGCAGCTCAATAACAGCCCTGTTCCTGGTCCCCCTTAAATCATCCCCGAAAGTACTCTCATCGAGCAGGACATCCATAGCCTTCTCGTCGACAAATACGGGCAACTGCTTCCTTCGCTTCGGCAACACGACTTTGTCAAAAGGATCATTGCTCACAATCCCTTCCTTCCTCAGATACCTATAATACACCCTCAGGCAGGATATCTTCCTGTGAACACTTGTTGCAGAGAAACGCTTTTCAAGCATATTCACTATCCAGGCTCTTATGTCGTGCGATGTTATTGCTTCCGGAGAAAGCGGAATGCCTTCGGATGAAAGAAAACTAAAAAAGCCGTCAAGATCGTTCCTGTACGACCTGACAGTGTGAACTGAATACCGTTTTTCGATTTGCAGATACTGCAAGAATGATTCCTTATTGTCCATAAAGGAACCTCTTATCGGTTATGTTAAATTCCAGAGCGCAGAAAAACGACTATTCCTCGTTCTCCTGAAGCTTCTGTACGTACATAGCCTTCTTTATCTCTTCCCTGCGGCGAACTGAAGGCTTGACAAATGCCTGGCGTGAACGTAATTCACGTATAACGCCGGTTTTTTCGAACTTCCTCTTGAATTTCTTCAGAGCCCTCTCTATGTTTTCGCCCTCCTTTAATGGTACAATGATCATAAGTGAAATTTCTTTTTAATCGAGGCGCAAAGATAGAAACATTTCAATTCTTTCCAAAAAAATTTACGGAGATAAATCTGTAATTCGGGCTGTTTTTATCATAACAATGTTTTAAGATTCTTCCACATGCATAAAATTCCTTCACAATTTACACATTTTTCAGCTCCCCGCCAAAATTTTCACTTTTTAAAAAGCAGATAGGGACCAAGCTTATTCAACCTCGCACTGTCAACAAGCCTGTTCCCCGAGATGTCACCGACAGATCCCAGGCTGCCCGACAATTCGCGGTATTTAAGTATTGCAAGCACATCGGCCCTTTCAAGATATGGATGCCTGATAAGCTGTCCGTATGTGGCAGTGTTTATATCCAGTTTACGAATTAATGCCGTATCGGCTGTGACCAGATCCCTGACAACAAGAAAGGTTTCTTCACTCAGGCCGTACACTTCCCTGAGCTGCTCCACTGTACAGAAACCCCCGAGCAGGTCCCGGTACTTTACAGTCCGGGCCGCGAGAACCGGGCCTATAAGCGGCAAGGATTCAAGTACTGATGAATCAGCAGCGTTTAGTTCCAGTTGCTGCCTTCTGTCCTGGTACTTCAGCCTCGTGACAGGCTCATATCTTCTTCCGGCACTTTCAGAATCAGACATTGCAGCCAACTTATGTTCATTCCCGGTCAGAGCATAAGACTCGTTCGTCTGCCCGGCCATGAAACTTTCCGCAATTTCGAGTTCCTCAACTGTCAGCCTGTCGGCGGGAAAAGCATAGCGAAGAAGAAAGACTGCAGCTATAATGCCAAGCAGCATAAGCGATGAACGTCTCTCACGGCGCGAAAAGCCTATCCATTCTCCGGCAGGTCCTGATAAAATGCCCATAATGTATAAAATGCAGCGACAAAAGGCAATTTAAACAAAAACCCTGACATGGCAATGAGATGCAGTCGATGATTCAGAACGGGTAACCTATACCTATTACAAAGGTGAAATCATCCCTGAAATTATAGTCGCGGTTAAGGAAGATCCAGTTCGACCCGCTTGTTGCAACAGGGTCGCGAAGCTTCATCCCCAGGTCGGTCCTGATAAGTACGAAGTTCAGGTCGAAGCGCAAACCGGTCCCGGTGCCCACAGCCAGGTCCTTCATAAAGCTAGTCAGCCCGAATTTGGCACCGGGACGGGATGGGTCCTCCCGGAGCGACCAGATATTTCCAACGTCAAGGAAAAGTGCGCCTTCCAGTATCCAGAACAGCTTGAACCTGTATTCGGTATTCAGCTCGAGCTTAATGTCGGCAGTCTGGTTAAGGAACACAGTGTCGGCAGGCTGGTATGAACCCGGACCAAGGGAGCGCACCTGCCAGGCCCTGATGCCGTTGGCTCCTCCGCTGAAATACTGCTTTTCAAAGGGTATTGCCTTTGAATTGCCGTAGGGAATCCCAATTCCGAAAAAGCCCCTGTACACAACTGAGGCCGCCTCATTAATGAAGTAATTGTACCTTACGTCTATGTCAGCCCTGAGATACTGGGCATACTGCTGTCCGAAGAGAGTGTAGCTGGTGTCGCTGGCTGATCCTGTAAGGCGGTTGACAGCACTCAGCAGGTTACCGGTTGCCTCCCCGTTGAAACGAAGGAACCAGTAGTCCTTCGATTTTTGTATTGACTGGTTATTGAAAATGAAGGAGTAATTGCCTCCAAGGATCAGCACATCTTCATACGAATAAGCCAGGTACGACGAAGATTCTATCTCAGCCTGGTATGCCGAATCGATTGAAAGGAGATCCACAACGTTGAATTGCAGCGGGTTAACAATATGCTGCCTGTATGAACCTGACTGCCAGTTATACCCGAAAGTGGCATTTGCCATTGTGCGGGTATAGGACGGAATATCCTGGTAGTTGTACGCCGCCAGTATGTTTGTTGTGGGATTGTATTTCTTAATGAAACTCTCTTTCTGGATGAAGGGAAGAAGGAACTTTGGAAGTTTCAGGCTTGATTCTGCACCGTATTCCTGGGAGCTCCTTATGTTCCTGTTATCCTGGGCAATGGCTTCATATGCTGCCTTAAGCTTCATATTGAAGAGCTCTCCACCGCGCAGCAGGTTCCTGTTCGAATATATGAAGTTTACCGCGCCTCCCAGGTTTCCTGCCGAATTGGTCCCTTCAAGCTCAACCCTGTACGACTGCCTGCTCAGAAGAGTAAGCTGTAAGTTGCAGTCGAGCATTCGGGTAAGATCTCCGGGATCATCGTCATCAGTTTCCCTGAAATTTATATTGACAAGCCTGTATACAGCCATCGAAAGCAGATGCTGCTGCGATTCTTCCGTGTTTGTCACATTGTAAAAATCGCCCGGGCCGAAATACATCGATTGCAGAATCACGTCATACTTGATATCCGCCCGCTTATTTGGTGTAACAAAGTAATAACCATTGTAATTCACAGTATCGAGGCTGGCAAGATATTTCTCCCCGCCTTCAATGGCATCCCTCGGTACATAATCGGGGAAGATGTATATATTCCGGATCCTGTAAATAGAATGAGATACTTCCCTTATCGCCTTTGCCTCATCCACTTCCTGGAAGTTCCTCACCGAATACGTAATATCAACCTGCCTTCCTCCCGCAGTACTGTCAACCATGAAGTGAATGTAATCGCCGGAAAATCCGTAAAATCCCCTGTTTCTTATATATCGCTCAAAGCGTTTAAGTTCCGACTGCAACACTTCCACATCATAGTTTTTACCCCTGGTTATAAGACAGTTGACCGAATCGATATAGCAGAGCTTGCGAAGGTTTGTATCGGCAATATCATACTTGAGACTGCGGATTGTGTATGCCGGTTTGACATTAATCCTGTAATATAGATCGGAACTTCTTTTTTCTGTCCTGATACTGTCCTCCACTACACCATCGAAAAAGCCCTTTGAGGCAAGGAAGGACTTGATCTGTTCCCTTGACTTCGACGCTGCATAGGGATCGAAAACTGCCGGCTCCTCCCCTATTTCCCTGAGCCAGCCATGTGGCCATTTTTCCTTGTTTATGTCTGAAAGGTTATACAGCCCGAGGTGGAACCTCGAACCAAAGATCCGCTTGTTGGGTTGCTGTTTGATATATGGGATGACGTTTTTCCTGTCGATGTCGTCTTCCCTGTTTATTATTACATGATTGTTGTTCAGAAGGGTTTCCCCTTCAGGGACGTACTTGGTAGGGTTACAGCCGGCAGCGAGCAGTGCTGCAAGTACAGCAAGTACCCACTTAAAAAAAAGAATCCTATTTCCTTCTATATCTGTCAACCCGGAAAGAAACTATTGAACACAAATATATCAATAATAAATTCATATTTTTGATGAGTAAGCTTAGCGCATGGCCCTCAGCAAAACCAAAACCCGCAACATACTCGCCCTCCGGAACAAAAAGGAAAGAGAGGAGAACAGGGCATTTGTAGTGGAGGGAGACAAGATCGTCAGGGAATTCATCCTTTCGGGACATAAGATCATATCACTTGTTGCAAAGCCGGAGTTCATCGGAAGCATTCCTGCAAGATATATTAAGGAGACTGATGAGGTGATTCCCGTAAGCTTCACTGAGCTTAAAAGCGTAAGCAGCCTTAAGACTCCGCATAATGCAATTGCGGTTGTAAGGATGAAAAATGAGGAAAAAGATGAAAAATCGATACTCGGAAGGCTGTGTCTTGCCCTTGATTTCATCCAGGACCCCGGCAATCTCGGTACTATCATAAGAGCAGCCGCATGGTTTGGAATTGACGACATTGTCTGCTCCGAAACCTGTGTTGATGTGTACAACAGCAAGGTAATACAGGCAAGCATGGGGGCAATTCTTAACGTTGATGTCCACTACAGGGACCTCAGGTCATTCATCGGACAGGCAAGGGAAAAGGGGCTCCCTGTATATGCAACGGTTCTCGACGGAGAACCTGTGTATGAGGCAAGGCTTGAAACCGGGGGCATCATTATCCTAGGAAACGAATCAAAGGGAATCTCTCCCTGGCTCATCGAAATGGCAAGCCACAGGATCAGCATTCCGAAATTCACTTCCGCCGATATGGGAATTGAGTCGCTCAATGCCGGAATGGCAGCATCAGTAATACTTTCCGAATTTGCCCGCCGCAGGGGCTAGGAATTTTGGGTTCATTTTCAGACAACATTGAGCTTCCTGGCTACAGCATCGGCTGAATTCATTCCGTCAACAGCCGAAGAAACAATTCCCCCTGAATAGCCCGATCCTTCGCCGCAGGGATAAAGCCCTCCCGCTGCAACATGCTCATATGAAACAGGATCACGCGGTATCCTCAGCGGAGATGAAGTCCTCGACTCCACGCCAAGAATAACCGCTTCATTCGTAAGATATCCCTTCATGACAGACCCGAAAAAACTGAATCCCTCGCGCAGCCTCCTGCCAATAATGGGTGGAAGCCACTCATGCAGACCTGATACAACCGCTCCGGGAAAATATGACAGGGCCGGCAGAGAAGAAGAAGTTCTGGCTGCGACAAAATCGGCGAGTCTTTGTGCAGGCGCTGCCTGTGTCCTTCCGCCCTGTATCCATGCTTCTCTTTCGAGCTCCTTCTGGAACATTATACCGGCCATTTCGCCGGATTCTGAATAATTGGCAAGATCTTCCGGCCGGATCTCGACAACAATGCCTGAATTGGCATAAGGGGAGTTGCGCTTCGACGGCGACATACCGTTCACAACGACCTCCTCCTGCATTGTTGCCGAAGGCACTATGAAGCCGCCGGGACACATGCAGAATGAATATACTCCCCTGCTGTCAACCTGCCTTACAAGGCTGTACGAGGCAGCCGGCAGGTACTGGCCCCTTGTGCTTCCATGGTACTGGATCCTGTCAATAAGTTCCTGGGGGTGTTCCACCCTCACTCCCATTGCAAAAGACTTCATTTCGACCCTGATCTTCCTCCGGTACAGTATATCATAAATATCCCGGGCTGAATGGCCTGTGGCAAGTATGACAGCATCCGAACCGAAAGTGCGGCCATCTGAAGTCATGACTCCGCTTACTTTTCCATTTGAAATCAGCAGGTCCGTTACCCTCAGTTCCATCAGGAACAGCCCGCCGGCATCCAGTATTGTACGGCGGATATTGGCGATAATTCCGGGAAGCTTGTCTGTACCGAGATGGGGATGAGCCTCGTACATAATGCTGCTGTCGGCCCCGTGCATTACAAGAAGGCCCAGTACGCGTGAATTGTCGCCCCTTTTCTTCGACCTTGTATAGAGCTTCCCGTCTGAATAGGTGCCCGCTCCACCCTCTCCGAAACAGTAATTGCTGTCATGATCAACAATATGCTCCCTGCTGATCCTGGCTATGTCCTTCTTCCGCGACGACACGTCGCGGCCCCTTTCAATTATTACGGGCCTCAGCCCGTGCTCAATGAGCCTCAGGGCTGCAAACAGACCTGCCGGCCCTGCTCCCACGATAATCACTTCACGCTGTTTCGAAACGTCGAGAGGCCTGAACTGGTCACCTGCAGGACCTTCATTCTCGTCGCCTGAGAAAAGCTCAACAGTAAGGTTTACCCTTATATTCCTCTGCCTCGCATCAACAGAGCGTTTTAAAATGCGGTGCGAGCTAATGGCTGAGGGCTGCATCCTCGATTGCGATGCAGCGGCATTCAGGACTTTCCGGGGATCGGCTGCCGCTTCCGGACTGAGAGACAGCTGTACAAGTTTTGGCATCCTTATTCGAAATGGAATGCGAGAATCCACATCTGCGACTTCATCCTTTCGATTGCATTGTAGTACTGTGGGTACAGTGGATGAGGTTCACCGGCAAGAATATTTGCCAGCCCCGTCGACATCTTAAGTTCAACCGACAGTTTGAAGTATGTCAGATAAAAGTCAAGACCGGCACCGGCCTCATAATATAGATCGGGGCGCTTAAGCCTTAAATACACAGGCTTCTCATCATCATACTCCTTCTTCCCTGCCAGGTCGTACCTGAAATTAAGTCCTCCTATTATATAAGGCCTCACATTGTTCAATCGCTCACCCTTGTATTTAAGAAGAAGTGGAAACTCGAGGAAGGATGATTCAAGTTGTTGCTCATCATTTACAAGCTCCCCTGTCTCGTAATCATAGAATCGGATTACCCTTTGCCCGAAAGAAACTCCGGGCAGGAAACGTATATCAAAATACCTGGAAGGTCTGAAGTTTGTAATTATCTGAATATTAATCCCCGGATTCAATATACTCACCTCAGGGTAGAGATTGTTCGTGTCTAGGTAAGCCTGATTCGGAACAATATTGAAATCCATTGCATTGAGCCCCAGGCTGAATCCGAAATGAATAGGCTTGTCGTCATACCATGATTCATTCTTTACCCTCGGTTTCTGTGCTGCCACGGACAACGCGAAGGCTGTGATCAGAAGACTTAGCGGGATTTTAAGCTTCAGGCTGTTCAAGATAAAAAGTGTATTTCAGGATACTTGGTATTAAACTGTTTTAGTGTGACTTTATTGCCCCGTTCCCCTGATTCCTGTATAAATACTTGCTATTCCCCCGCTGAGCTTCACCTGGCTTGTCCCCCTGAAGCCCGCCTCGTTCAGCAGGGCAAGGAAAGCCTCATTGTCGGGGAACTTCATCACCGATTCGGGAAGGTAGCTGTAGGCTTTGCTGTCGCGCGAAAAAAGCCTTCCGAAAAGGGGCAATATCCTCGTGAAGTATAAATTGTACAGATTCCTGAACGGAAATGCCCTCGGCCTTGAAAACTCAAGAACCATAATGAATCCACTGTTCCGGAGAACCCGGTGCATCTCCACCAGTCCCTTCAGGGGATCGGAAAAATTCCTTACTCCGAATGCAACCATTGCTGCATCGAAAGTTCCGTCGCCAAAAGGAAGGTTCTCGCAATCGCCTTCAAGCAGCCTTATTTTCGACTGCAGGCCAAGCTTCTGAACTTTCTTTCTCCCTATCTCAAGCATATTGCGGGAAATGTCGATGCCTGTCACCGAGGACGGGCCAGTCTTCATTGCAGCTATTGCCAGGTCGGCTGTTCCTGTTGCCACATCGAGGATTTCAGGATTGACTGTATTCCTGGCTATTATGGCCACTGCACGCTTTCGCCATATCCTGTCTGTTCCGAAAGAGAGAAAGTGATTGAGAAAATCATAGCGCCATGCAATCGAATCGAACATCGACTCAACCATGGCCCTTTTACCCGGGACTCCGATGTTGCTTGTCATGGCTGCAAATATAGAATTATTTCTATTTTTACATTAGTTAATAAAATACTGCAATGGGAAAGATAATTATGATAACAGGGGCAACTTCCGGTTTCGGCAAGGCCACAGCCCTTAAATTTGCAGCAGAAGGTTATGATGTTATAATTACAGGCAGGCGGAAGGATCTTCTGGTGCAGCTTGAAAATGAACTTGCTGCAGGTACGGGTGCCAGGGTGCTGGCGCTATGCTTCGATGTCCGCAAGCGCGATGAAGTCGCCGGCACATTATCATCATTGCCTGAAGAATGGAAGGATATCAGCATTCTTGTCAACAATGCCGGCCTTGCTGTGGGACTTGACCATGTAGATACAGGCGACATCGATGACTGGGAAAGGATGATCGATACTAATGTGAAAGGCCTTCTTTATGTAACCAGGGCCATTGCACCGCTTATGGTTTCAAGGGGAAGCGGACACATCTTTAATATCGGATCGATAGCCGGAAAGGAAGCTTACGAGAACGGGAATGTTTACTGTGCAACGAAGTCAGCAGTCGATTCATTGTCAAAATCGATGAGGATCGACCTTCTCAGGAACAATATAAGGGTCACACACATAGCTCCAGGCATGGCCGAAACTGAGTTTTCGCTTGTGCGGTTCAAGGGCGACGAGAAACGCGCAGGATCCGTATATACAGGCATCGACGCCCTCACGGCAGACGACATTGCCGGAATAATTTATTACTGTGCCTCGCTTCCTGCCCATGTCTGCATAAACGACCTTGTTGTAACACCAACCCAGCAGGCCGGAGTAAACCACAACTACAGGAAGTCCTGACTCTGTCTACTGGTTCATGAATCCCTGGTCGCTCAGCACTTTCAACAGGGCGTTTGAAAAATGCACGTTGTCGGCCTTCTTATACCTTACATCAGTAAAAACCTGGGCAAGTGACTGCTTGTCATTCTCGGCAACAAACTTAATTGAGTCCTTCCTTGCCTCTTTGGGGCTATAGTACCTATCAACGTCAGCATCACGGTAGTCGCTGTATACTTCATTGTGAACAATGGCTGCTGAGGCCAGCCTGTCGACCTGCTCAGGGTTTTCAGCCGGCCACCCCATTGCTATTGTTGTTACAGGAACAACTCCCGCGGGCAGCTTCAGCACATCTATTATTCCTTTTGCCATGTACGTTGTTGTCCCGAGGTAACAAATGCCCAGACCTTCCGCCTCAGCAGCGATGCATACAGTCTGAGCCACGAGGAGTGCATCGATGGCAGCCGTCATGAACGACAGGAAGTTGTCGTAACCGGGCTCAGCTCCCCTGAGACGGCACCACTTGCTGAACCTGTTGAAATCGGCACAGAATGTCATAAGTACCGGGGCCTCCGTTACAATCTTCTGGTTAAAATGAAGAGGCAAAAGCTCTTTCTTCTTTTCAGCGCTTTTTGTTATTATAATACTGTACAGCTGCATATTCCCGGTCGTTGAGGCCCTGCAGCCCTGGGCGATTATTGAATCGAGCAGTTCATTGTCGATTGCATCGGGAAAGTATTTCCTTATTGTGCGTCTTTCGAGAAGGACGTCGGATGTTTCGGTCATTTGGCTGGTATTTTGATCGGGCAAAGTAAATAATTTCCAGTCAAAGCTGACCCTGAAGTGACAACTAATTTGTTATCTTAGCCCTACCTAAAATGAACCTGAAAACCCATTTATCATGAAAAAATTCCTTCCCTTCCTGCTTGTTACGCTCTTTGTAATATTTTCAGGCCCTATGGCTGCCCAGAAGAAGAAAGAGGCACCAAAGGAAGCTGATAAGAAAGAAGATGCCCTGAACGCTTCAACCTTCAGCAGCCTGTCGTTCCGGAGCATTGGCCCTGCCTGGGCTTCGGGAAGGATATCCGATTTCGCTGTTAACCCACGAAATCATTCTGAGATATATGCCGCGGTATCAGCCGGTAACATATGGAAAACGGTAAATAACGGAACCACATGGAGCCCCGTATTTGAAAAATACGGAGCCTATGCCATAGGCTGCCTGGCAATGGACCCGGGAAATCCTCATGTGCTCTGGGCCGGGACCGGTGAAAATAACCACCAGCGCCAGCTTGGCTATGGCGACGGGGTGTACAGGACGGAGGACGGCGGCGCAAGCTGGA
>JALOMK010000315.1 GCA_025455505.1 Bacteroidales bacterium | reverse complement strand
CAAGGAACATGATATCCTCGGTCGAGGTTGCAGCGATGAAGAAGGGAGCCTGCCTGATAAACGCCTCCCGGGGAGAGGTAGTTGATTACAAGGCTGTTGCTGAAGGACTGAGAACAAAGCACCTTGCAGGGGTTGCCGCCGATGTGTTCCCCGTTGAACCGGCTTCGAACAAGGATCCCTTCGAATGCGAACTTCAGGGTTTCGACAATGTCATTCTCACTCCTCATATCGGCGGTAGCACCCTCGAAGCCCAGGCGAATATCGGACTCGAAGTTGCCGAGAAACTCGTGAAATACAGCGATACGGGCTCCACAATAGGGGCAGTGAATTTCCCCGAAATAGCGCTGCAACCCAATTCTTCGAAGCAGAGATTCCTGCATATACACCAGAACGTCCCCGGGGTGTTGAGAGAACTCAATAACTACTTCTCTTCAAGGGGAATAAATATTTCTGCCGAATACCTTCAGACCGATCCCGACATAGGCTATGTAATAATTGAGACCGAGAGCGAACTCGGTCCGTCGGTGCTAAGGGACCTGCGGCAGATTCCCCATACCATCAGGGCACGTATCCTGTACTGAAAGGGCAGTATAAAGAACCGGACAGCCTGTCATTCAAAGGGATTGTCTTTCCTGAAGTCGGGCCTGTAATTAAGATTACTTTCAACATCCTGCAGGTATCCGTTCCGGAATCCAAGTCTTTGCATCTCTTCCGCTACTGACTCATATTCCCTTTTATAGAGCGTCCTTCGCAGTTCCGGATGGCCACGGAACTCTCCCGAGGGATGATACTGCGACATCAGCGATATGTGAACCCCCGTCGAAATTTCATCTGCAATAGTCTGCAGCACCCTAAGGCTGTTCTCTGTATGACCTGGCAGAACAAGATGCCTTATCAGCATTCCGTTTTCTGCCTGTCCTGATTCATCTGTCCTTAGTACCGAGCCTTTCTGGAAATACATTTCCTTCAGGGCGGCAAGAGCCGTTCCGGGATAGCCGGGGGCGTCTGAAAACTCCCGGGCCAAAGCCTCGTCGGCATACTTGAAATCGGGAAGGTATACATCGATGATGCCATCGAGCATTCTTATCGTTTCAACCTTGTCATAGCTTCCGGTGTTGAATACTGTAACAGGCCTGAAGCCTCTTGCTGCCAGTCCCTCAATTATTGCAAGCATCTGCACTATCATGTGCGAAGGCGACACAAAGCCAACAGCTCCGATACCTGTGTCAAGGATCCTGCAGATGCTGTCAAGCACATCTTCCTTATCATTCATGATGCCGGCGACTTTCACTCCTCCCCTGCTTATGTCGTGGTTCTGGCAGTAAATGCACCTCATGTTGCATCCTGCAAAGAAAACGTTGCAAATCCCATTTTCACCGCTTATTACAGGCTCTTCACCCCTGTGAATGCAGACCGACGCCACGTTCATGCCGTCGCCTGTCCTGCAATATCCTGCTGGTCCTTTTCGCCTGTCGGCACCGCAGTTCCTGGGACATATTGTACATCTTCCCTGGTCCATTCCCGGCTCTACTCTTTTGACTTACAAGCACAATACTACAATATTAATTCCAAACATTTTGGTGATTTGATTTTATCTTTTTATCTTTGCCCCCGAAATGAGGGGCATTTGACACCTAGGGGACCAGAGTCCCCTATTTTGTTACCAGATTTTGAAGATGATACAGAAAGAAAGGATCGAAGAACTTGTCAGAGAAGCAATTGCAGGCAGCAGTCTCTTCCTTGTATCGGTAAAAGTGAGCTCAGGGAACAGGATTACAGTGCTCGCCGACCGGAACGAGGGAATCACTATCGATGAATGTGTTGCAATACACCGCCATATCGAAGCCGGACTCGACCGCGATGCAGAGGATTTTGAGCTGCAGGTGTCTTCTCCGGGTGCCGACTCCCCCTTTCATGTAACCGAGCAGTATCTCAAGTACGAGGGAAAAATGATAGAGGTCATTGATGCTGAAGGAAAACGCTATGCCGGCGTCCTCAAAAACGTTACAGGCGGAGGATTTGAGCTGGAATGCGAAGTCAAAGTAAAGGGTAAGGGAAAGGAAATAAAGGATTTTTCATTTAACCTTGACCAGGTAAAAACTGCAAGAGCAATACTAACTATATAATAACAAGAAGCATACACCAGATGGAAAATGTTAATTTGATCGACACCTTTTCTGAGTTTAAGGAACTGAAGAACATCGACAGGCCAACAATGATGAGCGTACTCGAAGATGTGTTCAGGAGCATGCTTGCAAAGAGATTCGGTTCGGCTGACAACTTTGATATCATTGTGAATATTGACAAGGGCGACTTCGAGATCTGGAGGAACAGGGTCGTTGTGGACGACGATGAACTTACGGACCCCATTACACAGATACCGCTGTCCGAAGCAAAGCAGATCGACGAGGATTACGAAGTCGGCGAGGACGTGTCGGATGAAGTGAAATTCCTCGATTTCGGCCGCAGGGCAATACTGTCGCTCAGGCAGAACCTTACGGCCCGCATCCTCGACCTTGAGAAGAACAACATTTATATAAAATACAAGGACCGCATTGGTGAAATAGTCACAGGCGAGGTTTACCAGGTCTGGAAAAGGGAGATCCTTGTCCTCGATGACGACGGCAACGAACTCATACTCCCAAAGAGCGAACAGATCCCCTCTGACCACTTCAGGAAGGGCGACTCGATAAGGGCAGTCGTAATAAAGGTCGAGATGCGCAACAACACTCCCTTCATTATCCTCAGCCGCACATCTCCCGTATTCCTTGAAAGGCTTTTCGAGCTTGAGGTGCCGGAGATTTTCGACGGCCTTATAACGATCAAGAAGATAGTCAGGGTCCCGGGTGAAAGAGCCAAGGTTGCAGTTGAATCGTATGATGAAAGGATCGACCCCGTCGGCGCCTGCGTCGGGATGAAGGGTTCGAGGATTCACGGTATTGTAAGGGAGCTACGGAACGAGAACATAGATGTAATAAACTTCACATCGAACAACCAGCTTTTCATTCAGAGAGCACTCAGCCCCGCCAAGATTACTTCGATAAAACTTATCGAAGAGACAAAGAGGGCGGAGATTTACCTCAAACCAAACGAGGTATCGCTTGCAATAGGCAAGGGAGGCCTCAACATAAGGCTCGCCAGCCAGCTTACCGGATATGAAATTGATGTTTACAGGGAGCCGGGAGGAGAGGATGAGGAAGATGTCAACCTCGAGGAATTCGTTGATGAAATCGACAGCTGGATAATCGATGAGCTCAAAGCGATCGGCTGCGACACCGCCAGGAGCGTGCTCAACCTCTCGATAAGCGACCTTGTGAAAAGGACAGATCTCGAAGAAGAAACAGTCAAGGAAGTCGTCAACATATTGAGAGCTGAATTCGAATAGGAATACTATAGGCAAAATACAAGTAA
>JALOMK010000037.1 GCA_025455505.1 Bacteroidales bacterium | reverse complement strand
CCGTGTTGGTGAGGTTGCCCTCACTACGTTCCCTGATCCTGTTGTTGCGATTTCCTCTACTACTCCGGTTCCTGCTGATACTCTTCCCAGTACCCTATCTGTTGCACTTACGTTTTGTATCTTCCCATATGTAACATTTGAGTTCGCTATCTTACTGGTAGTTATAGCCCCATCACTGATGATAGGTGACGCTGCTGTACTGCCTGTTCCTCCCAGATCGCCAGCAAGCTGAACAATACCCTTTGTTGTTGCGGTTGCATCTGGTGTCGCTGCAGTGGCTATTGCTCCAGTCACAAAAGCAGTGGTCGCTAACTGTGTAGTATTGGTCCCTGCTCCTGCAGTCGGGGCTGTTGGTATGCCTGTAAGTGCCGGAGAAGCAAGATCTGCCTTCAAATTCACATTTCAGGTTCGAAGCGGTCGCCGCACGAAACAACCTGCCGAAACAAATTGGCTCCTGGGGAAATTTCGGTGTGTTCACTTACCTCCTCTTTCCTGAAGATTTCGATGCCGAAGCCTTCGAAACAAAAATGCAGGCAATGTATGATGCCCACATGAAGACTATATTCGGCCCGCTGAACATCAAAATAGAATATATCCTTGAACCTATACGAAAGATTCACCTCTACTCAACAAATCCGAATGAACCCGAACCCACCGGAAGCATTACCTATGTCTATATTTTTGCCGTGGTGGCATTGTTCCTTGTCCTGATTGCAGCAATGAACTACATGAACCTGGCAACTGCAAGGTCAGCCGGAAGGGCGCGCGAAGTCGGACTGAGAAAGGTTGTGGGATCGAAACGCGGGGCGCTGATAATGCAGTTCCTTTCCGAATCAACAATTTTCACCCTGATCTCCCTGCTCCTGAGCCTCCTGTTAATGGCAGCACTGCTGACAAAATTCAACACCCTGGCCGGGAAGTCATTTGAACTGACGGTTCTTTACAGCCCTGCCCTTCTTCTCAGTTTGCTTGGCGTAATAATAATTGTAGGCATAATAGGCGGAAGCTACCCGGCATTTTTCCTGTCGAGGTTCTCGCCTGTCACAGTGCTCAAGGGTGAAATAACCCAGGGATCGGCTGGAAGCCTGTTCAGGAAGATTCTTGTGGTAATACAGTTCACTGTTTCGGTAGTGATGATAATCTGCACACTCGTTGTGTTCAGGCAGCTGAACTATCTCAGGAACATGGACCAGGGTTTCAACCAGGAAAATGTAATAGGCCTTCAGCTGAACCAGGGAATGGGACAGAAATCAGTACTCCTGAAAGATATGCTCCTTGAGATCCGGGGTGTAAAATTCGTCACCTCAACCAATACGCCAATGGGTGAAGGATCGGGTAAGGTTATCTTCAACGTCGAGACTGACCTGGGCATGTCTCAGAAGGGAGTAAACTTTGCCGTTGTTGACCACGACTTTGTAGAAACAATGGGAATCCAGATGGTTTCGGGCAGGGATTTTCAGAAGGACATGCCTTCCGATACTCTGACCGGGGTGATTGTAAACGAGACTTTTGTAAAAAGAATGGCCTGGGCAGAACCGCTCGGCAAGAAAGTTGAGCTTGGTGACGCAAATACAATAAGGGCAAGGGTGATAGGCGTAATGAAGGACTACCACCAGACAGGCATGTACAATGAGATCGAATCGCTGCTCCTGGTCTGGCGCCCGAGAAACAATATCGTTTATATTAAGCTTACCGGAGATGAAATCCAGAATACAATTTCGGCAATAGAGTCAAAGTGGAAGGAGATCTTCCCCGATCAGCCTTTCACCTACGAATTTCTTTCGGAGCGCTTCAACAGGCAGTTCGAGGCCGACGAGAAAAGAGGCCTCATTTTTACTATCTTCACGATCCTTGCAATACTCATTGCCTGTCTAGGGCTATTTGGGCTTGCATCCTACATGGTTGAACAGAGGACCAAGGAGATAGGTATCAGGAAAGTCTTCGGGGCAGATGAAGGAGTGATCCTCAGGCTGATATCCCGGGATTTTCTAGTTCTCGTAAGCGTGGCTGTTGTTATTGCCGTACCGGTGGCCTACCTCTTCATGAGCAGCTGGCTTGAAAACTATGTCTACAAATCGAAACTGGGAATACCCTTGTTCCTTCTTGCCGCTTTGCTGACACTTGCAATTACTTTCCTTACTATCAGTTACAAGGCATGGCAGGCCTCGGTTATGAATCCTGCGGCTTCACTTAAAACGGAATAGAAAGACAAACGACTAACGGGGCCGAACGTTAAGAAATAGCCCAGTGGGCTATTTTAGAGAAGGAGCCAGTCTGCAGGGGTGGCTAACGACAAACGACTAACGGCGAACGACGTACGGCGTGGGGCCTAGGGTGGGTAAGTAAAGGCATAAAGGCGGAAGGGCATAAAGGCGCAAAGGCAGAACGGAAAATTCCTGTATATGCTATAAGTTTCCTAATTTTAAGCCTGCATTTAAACTTTAATTGCATGAAGAAATTTTTTTACGTCCTCCTGGCTGCTGCCTTTCTTACTGCGTCGTGCACTAAGAAACAGGTGAACATAAACTATAATGGCAACCGCGAGCCGCTGAAGCAGAATGCCTATATAAGGCTGCCTCTCGGAACCGTGAAACCGGCCGGCTGGCTTAATGACCAGCTGACAATCCAGGCTTCGGGACTGACTGGACATCTCGATGAATTCTGGCCCGACCTCATGAATTCATCATGGCATGGAGGCGACGGCGAGGCATGGGAAAGGGGGCCCTATTATCTCGACGGTCTTGTTCCCCTTGCATATATACTCGACGATCAGAAACTGATTGAAAAATCAGAAAAGTGGATCGGCCATATAATCTCGACGGCAAGCGACAGCGGCTGGTACGGACCGGCTAAAAACAAGGACAGGTGGCCACTCGCGGTTGCAAATAAAGTGCTTATGCAGTATTACGAGGCAACTGGCGACGAAAAAGCTCTCAAGGTCATCACTGATTATTTCAGGTACCTTCACAACACACCGCCAGACTGGCCCGACAAGGATTGGCGGGGAGTAAGGGCTATGGAAAACGCAGTCACCGGATACTGGCTGTACAGGCAGACAGGTGAGCCCTGGATTCTTGAAGCCATTGAAAAGATACAGAATAACAGCTCCGACTGGACAAGCTATTACGAGACATTTCCCTGGGATTCAGCTGCATCGGCCGGGAAAAAGATCCCCCTGAACTGGGGACCGGTCGGACTAACTGCTCATGTCGTCAACAACGCCATGGCAATCAAATACCCGGGTTTATGGTACCAGCAGTCGCGTGATGAAAGATTCATGAATGCGGTTTTCGAAGGCATCAGGAAATATGATCTTAACCATGGACAGGCCGGCGGCAGGTTCTCTGGTGACGAGCACCTTTCAGGTAAAAGCCCCTCGCAGGGAACAGAACTTTGCGCTGTAGTTGAATACATGTACTCTCTGCAGGAGTTATATGCAATCTTCGGCAGCGGGGAACTCGCAGACAGGCTCGAAAAACTTGCATACAATTCTCTGCCGGGCACCACCACCGCCGACATGTGGGCGCACCAGTACGACCAGCAGAGCAACCAGGTACTTGTCAGCGAGGCGAAACGAAACTGGAGTACAAACGGGGACTTCTCGAACATTTACGGGCTGATGCCAAACTTCGCGTGCTGCCTCGCAAATATGCACCAGGGCTGGCCCAAGTTCATTTCAAGCATGTGGATGGCAACAAACGATAACGGCCTCGCACTTGTAAGCTATGGCCCGTCGGTTGTAGAGGCATTCGCCGGAAAAGGTACCAGGGTGAGGATAGAAGAAATAACTGATTACCCCTTTGGAAACAAAGTCACACTTGTGATCACGACTGCAAAAAAGACCGGATTTCCACTTGAGCTGAGAATCCCCGGATGGGCCGACAGCACTATAGTGAAGGTCAGGAACAAAAACTTCGTTTATTATGGAGGTGAGCTTTGCCGTCTTGACGAAAAATGGGAAAATGGCGACAGTGTGCAGATAGAGTTTCCCATGACCCTGAGAGCGGAAAAAAGATATAACGGATCGGTTTCAGTCCTTAGGGGTCCTCTCGTCTTCTCCCTGAGGATAGAAAAGAAATTCAGCCCTGCGAAGATGAATTACGAAAATCCCGGATACCTCGGAAGCACTGACTGGGAAATCATGCCCGAAAGCAGCTGGAATTACGGTCTCATAATCGGAAAGGATAACCTGCTTGGCAGCATGGAAGTTAAACTGAACCCTGTCGGAAAATATCCCTTCGCAGACAAGGGCGACCCGGTATGGTCACCAGACTCTCTCAAGTATCTATTATCCGGACAGGAACCGCCTGTTGTTATTACCGCACGTGGAATTAAGATTCCTGAATGGACCCTCAGGGACAATTCGGCAGATGTGCCTCCGTTAAGTCCTGTCAGCCCCGGTGGTGATCCCGAAAAGATAACGCTGGTGCCTTATGGCTCTGCCAGGCTCAGGATCACTGAATTTCCTGTAATGGATATTGTTATGATGGAAGATTTAAAGGAGTAATACTCCTGAATCTGAATATAAACTCCTTACGCCAAACGCTATAACTTTATTCCGGGCTTGTTTTTTCCCTCAGCCATTGTTTTTCCTCTCCTGTGAGAAGAGGTGAGAGCTTATCGTATACCTCAGCGTGGTATGAATTAAGCCACTCTTTCTCCAGTCTGTCGAGAATTGAGAAATCGATAAGATTTTTATCGATATGGCAGAGTGTCAACGTTTCGAACCTGAAAAAAATGCCGTTTTCCGTTTCATGATCCTCACAACAGAGAAGGAGGTTCTCAGTCCTGATTCCATATTTTCCTTCACGGTAAACAGCCGGCTCATTCGATAAGAGGACACCCGGCACAATGAAAGGATCGGTATTGCGCCTGGCAGGGCTGATCCCGAATGGCCTTTCATGCACATTCAGACAAAATCCCACGCCATGGCCCGTTCCATGACCATAGTTGAGGCCATCTTTCCAGAGCTCGCTACGCGCAAGAATATCGAGCTGGACTCCCCGTGTTTTTTCAGGAAATTTGGCACGCGACAACGCTATAAGTCCTTTAAGAACAAGAGTAAAATCCCTCTTCTGCCTTTCGGAGGGGATTCCGATTGCAACTGTACGTGTTACATCGGTTGTTCCATCGAGGTAATGCGCTCCCGAATCGGTAAGAAGTATTCCGTCTCCCTCAATGCATGAATCGGACGACTCAGACGGTCTGTAGTGAGGCAATGCCGAATTGCTTCTCCAGGCGGTTATTGTCTCGAAAGAGGAAGAGACAAAATTTTCGCCCGAAGCCCTTAGGGAGTCAATTATCACGGCGGCAGATCGTTCCGTGAGCTTTCCTGACCCACCATCCTTATCGATCAGAAAGAGATATTTCTCGAGAGCAGCGCCATCCCTTACCATCACCCGGCCAATGTTTTCGATTTCGGTAAGGTTCTTTACAGACCTTAGCATGGCTACGGCTGAGATTTCTTCGATAATCCTGACTCCTTCTGGAATGGCGAGGTATAGCGCTACAGGCAGGATATCGGGATCGATGAGCAGTGAAGAGCCAGTTTCAATGACGCTGAGCATCCCTTCAGTTTCCTCATACGGAAGCATGACTACGCCCAGGCTGTCGAGTTCGCGTGCCAGCTTCAGCGGCAATTGGCTTTCATCGACAAAAAGAAGTACCTGATCATGACCCGCCATTGCAAAACACCTGATTACCGGGTTGAAATCCGAATCGCGGCCCCGAATGTTGAGTATCCACATTATATCGTCAGGCGAAGCCAGAAGTATATAGTCAGCCAGGCTTTTCTTCATAGCCTCCCTCAGCGCTGATATTTTTGCTGACCTGCCGATACCGGCAAATGACACACTGTGATCGAAAGCAACGGAGGCAGGCAGCTCTGGCCTGTCAGCCCAGGCCTCCGGAACCGGGTCGGCATCGGTCCTGAGAACAATCGATTTTTTTGCCGTTGCCGATTGGAGCCGCCTGTAAAAGGAAAGCGAAATAAGCCTGCCGTCTATGGCAATAACAGAATTTTCAGGGAGGTTTTCACCAAGCCAGATTAAAAGCGCCGATTCCGGCGGGAGGCTGCTCTCCATGAATCGGCAGGCAGTGCCGGCAAGCTGTTTCGCAGCCTGGATCGAATAGCGCGAATCTGTCCACAGACCGCAGAAATCATTTGTCAATACGACTGTGCCGGCCGATCCTGTAAAACCCGTAAGCCATTCAAGGATTTTCCAATGATCGGGTATATATTCTGAAAGGTGAGGATCAGCCATTGGAATGAGCAGGGCGTTGGCCCCGGATTCACTCATGCCCTTCCTCAGGGCAGCAACTCGTCCGTCGTATTTGTCCATCTAAAGACTCTTGACCTCGCTGACCAGGTTCTGGAGCGTGCTTTTCGCATCACCGAAAAGCATACGCGTTTTAGGATTGAAGAAAAGCATGTTTTCAATTGCTGCATATCCCTTGCCCATGCCGCGCTTCATCACAATCACATTTTTCGCGTCGCGTGCTTTTATTATCGGCATTCCGTATATGGGCGAAGACGGATCATCCTCAGCGGCAGGATTTACAACATCGTTGGCGCCTATCACGACAAGCACATCGGTATTCGGCAGGTCGGGATTGATTTCATCGCTCTCAACAAGCTGTTCGTAAGGCACATCGGCCTCGGCCAGCAGGACGTTCATATGTCCTGGCATGCGCCCTGCAACAGGATGAATTGCATACTTAACCTCAACGCCCTTCTCCTCGAGAAGCTTGTCGAGCTCATGGCAGATATGCTGGGCCTGTGCAACGGCAAGGCCGTACCCGGGAACAATAACTACTTTTTTTGAATAACTCATCAGGACGGCGGCATCGGACATTGATATCTCCTTAACTGTTCCGGCCTCTGCATTTAATGCTGCGCCTCCTCCTCCGAATACTCCAACAATTACGTTAAGCAGCGACCTGTTCATGGCTTTGCACATCAGGATCGTCAGTATAGTACCGGCCGATCCCACCAGTATACCGCCGGTGAGCATGGCCTGGTTATTGTACAGGAAACCTCCCATTGCAGCTGCAACCCCTGTGAAGGAGTTGAGAAGGGATATCACTACCGGCATGTCGGCGCCGCCGATAGGCATAACAAACAGGACTCCATAGACAACAGCCACGGCAAAAATTATATAAATGAAAGGAGTAAGTTCGCTGCTCGCCTGCACATCCCTTGTCATAATGAAAACTACAGACCCGGCAAGAAGCGCAAGAATTGCAAGGTTCACATATTTCATTGCCTTTACCCTGAGGTCGCCGATCCATCCGTCGAGTTTCCCGTATGCTATCATGCTGCCGGCCCATGAAACGGTCCCGATAATCAGCCCGAGAAGTATTGCCAGAACATAGCCATTTGCCATTCCGCTCCTGGAAATGAGTTCACTGCTTACATGAGGAAATTCCATCAATGAGATAAGAGCCGCAGCTGCACCTCCCATACCGTTGAAGAATGACACAAGCTGAGGCATTGCTGTCATTTTTACCTTTTTGGCAATGACCCATCCGATAGCCGTTCCGACAACAATTGCAGCAATTATAAGGCCGATGTTGCCGATACGTTCTCCATCCTTCTCATGAAAAAGAATTGTTGCAACAATTGCCAGCCCCATGCCGATTGCAGCCATAAAATTCCCTCTTCGGGCGGTAAGGGGGTGGCTCAGCATCTTTAGTCCAACAATGAACAGCACCGATGCAAGTACATATGAGATCTCAAGCACTGAAAGACCCGGCGAGAATTGGTTTATATCGGTCATCGAATTGATATTTATCGTACTGAATATGACTATTTCTTCTTCCTGAACATTTCAAGCATCCTGTCGGTCACTACAAAACCGCCTACTACGTTCAGAGTTCCAAGGACTACGGCGACGAAACCCAGGATCATTGCCCCGGTTGTATCGGCATGTCCCATGACAATAATTGCACCTATTATAACCACCCCGTGGATTGCGTTGGCCCCTGACATGAGAGGGGTGTGCAGAATAGCGGGAACGTTGCTGATTACCTCGATTCCGAGGAAGATTGAAAGAAGCACAATAAAAATGGCCTCTCTGTGCGCCAGGAAGAATTCGAGAATACTTTCCATCGTCCTATCAGTTTATGTTTAGAATTTGTTTTACTCTCTGACTAATATATTCACCCCTGTGAACTGCAGCAGTGCCGTTGATAATGTCATCATCAAGGTTTACCGACAGCTCGCCCTTGTTGATCATTATCTTAAGGAGGTTTATTATGTTCGATCCGAACATCTTGCTGGCGTCGGTAGGCATTGCCGATGCGTAATCGGACCTTCCGGCCACTGTTACACCGTTGACTGTTATTGTTTTACCGTTTTCAGTCAGTTCACAGTTCCCCCCTGTTGATGCCGCAAGATCTATTACAACTGATCCTGGTTTCATGGCTTCCACCGTCTCGCGAAGGAGCAGTACCGGTGCCTTCCTGCCGGGTATCTGGGCGGTAGTTATTACAACATCTGCTGCAAGTGCCCTCTGTTGTATCAGTTCCTGCTGCCGTTTCCTGAAGTCCTCGCTCTGTTCCACGGCATACCCGCCGGCAGCTGCATCCTCAGTGGCACCTTCAACCTCAATGAATTTGCCACCCAGACTTTTAACTTCTTCCTTCACTGCCGACCTGACATCAAAAACCTCGACAACTGCTCCAAGCTTGCGCGCAACAGCAATAGCCTGAAGACCGGCAACCCCGGCTCCGAGTATCAGGACTTTTGCAGGCTTTATTGTGCCGGCTGCCGACATGAACATGGGGAAGAACCTGGGCAGCATTCCTGCCGCCTCTATCACTGCCTTGTACCCTGCAACAGTTGCCATCGATGAAAGTATATCCATCGACTGAGCCCTGGTTGTACGCGGGATAATGTCGAGTGCCAGGATAGTGAGCCCATGTATCCTGGCTTCCTCTATCCACTGCCCGTTTTCCAATGGTGAAGCAACGCAACAGAGGACCTGGCCGGGCCTGAAAGTCTCAGCTTTTTCTCCGCAGGGAAGATTTACTCCAAGGAGCATGTCAGCTTTCTCAACAAGCGAATTCCTTGATGAAACCTCAGCCCCCGACTCAATGTATGCGCTGTCAGCCGCAAAGGACCTTTCTCCGGCACCCGATTCAACAAGTATCTTTGCACCGAGCTTTATGAGACCTGCCACTTCTCCGGGCAGCATTGCCACCCTGTTTTCTGCGGGACCTTCTTTTAATATGCCAATAATCATCAGAGCATTTTTTTTAGAGTATTGAATATTTAACGGTTAAATATAACCGATTTTTCCGGAACGCTTATTTCGATGATATCCTGCCAAGAGTAAGCTCAAGTATAAGGGTCTGGCCCGGGGAGATTACAAACCTTTTCTTCCCGGGTACTGATTTCCCGTAAAAACCGCTCATTTCCCCGTAAGCAAGGGCCGGAGGTATAACAAGAAGCCGCTTTTCGCCTTCCTTCATTGACATCAGGGATTCCTGCAGACCCTTTATAATTCCTTGCCGGCCTGCCTGCCATTTAAAGACCTCAGGTTTTGTTCCGTAATCAGGTTTCCCGCCGTCAGAAGTGCTCACAAAGCTGTCGCCACCAATGAGTGTCCCGGTATAGGATATTGAAAGGAAACTGGAGTCTGCCGGAGCAGGCCCTGTACCATCCTTAAGAACCTTGTACCTCAGGCCGCTTTCAGTGCTTGTGAGTCCAGGGTAATTATCTGATATGAATTTCGATTCGAAATCTGCTTTCTCCTGTCTTTCCCTTTTCACTTTACGCCACTGGTTTTCAACCATCCGCGTAAATGTATCGTCGTTCACAATGAACTTCTCTGCTTCTGTTCCTGCCCTGGCAATTGTTACCGAGAAGATTGTATCACCCTGCCCGATCTTGTTGACTACATCCATACCATCGACAACTTCGCCGAACAGGGTGTAATTGCCGTCGAGATATGACCTGTCGGCAAGTGTGATATAAAACTGGCAGGTGTTCGTGTGAGGACCGGCGTTGGCCATGCCTATCATACCGGCCTTGCTGTGCCTCAGCGAGCTGATCTCATTAGGTATTTCATATCCGGTGGAACTTTCCTCCTGGTTTGCAGGATCTTTGACAACCGCAGGTTCCCCGGCCTGTATGACATGACCCTTTACCACCCTGTGCCATATTGATCCGTTGAAAAAAGGTTTCCATTCCGGGTAGGTCTTGTTTGAAATGCTGCCTTCGGCAAGACCAATGAAGTTGGCGACCGTCATTGGTGCATTCCTGTGATCGAGAAGAACTGATATCCGTCCCTTGTTTGTGCTGAAATCGGCATAGATCCCTTCGGGCATGAAAAACCCATCCCTTGAAAGCTGGTGTCCCAGATTTGCCACTCCGTATGCAATGACAGCAGTTACAAGTGTGGAATATTCCTGGT
>JALOMK010000314.1 GCA_025455505.1 Bacteroidales bacterium | reverse complement strand
GGGGAGATCCAGAACCTTGGATATGAGCTTTCGCTGAATGCCGTGCCAGTCAGGACTAAGGACTTCTCATGGAATATTGATCTCAACTGGTTCAGGAACCTTGCCTCGAGTCCTGCCTCGTAGCTCTTTGTTCTTTCAGGCAATAGGTTTTCATTATACAGGAAGGGATTGAGTTCGGTATTGTGGATATTGCTCTGGACCGAAAACATTCCTATGCTGCTCCATGGTCTCCCGCTTATGTAACTCTGACTTGTACGGTATGCAGGCGCATCGGCCCCTACTTCGGCATAGTTCAGCCTGAGCTTGAGGAATGACAGTGCTTTCAGGCTCTTCAGCGGGGCCAGCTCTGAAAGTATGAAGCTCGTCGAAACAGAGGGATAAAAATAGCTGTTGTTAGCCTTCGGCAGGGTCGACGATATATCATACCTTGCCGTGAGGTCTACATAGAAGAACCTCTTGAAACCCAGTGATGCATTGCCATAGTAGCTGTTGACACGGGTTACTATTTCACCTTCTTCAATAAAGGCAGGTGCGATTGTGTTGTCAATTGCAAAATAATTCGGAATCGACAGCCCTCCGACAGTGCTGGCAAGTACTGATTTTACATTATTTGTCCGGGTACTGCTTCCGACGAGGCCGTTGAGCGAAATGCTCCCGAAATCCTTGTTGAAGCGGAACATAATGTCAGCATTGAATTCATTGAATGTCCTCACATACTTTGTGTAGTCAGGCAGGGCCCCTGCCTGGGCGCTTCCGATAGCAACACGCCTCTCCTGGTACTCCGAGTAGAAATCATTTGCAAGCCTTCCCTCGATAGTCGCCCAGTCGGCAAGACTGTAGCTGAGCTTTCCATACCCGAAAAACCTGTCTCTCCCGTCATTGTTATAATTCTCATACCTCACCCAGTTGGGGTTATTTGCATAGTAGGCCCGTGGCGGATTGCCGGGAGTGGGAATGTCAGTGTAGTTCCATGTACGGTGAGTGCCGTCAATTGGTGACTTATAGTTATTCAGAAGGTCGAGCACATCAACGTTTGTCTGGAACCACTGTGCGAAAACCTGCATCGGGTTCTGCTCGTCATAGCCTGTACCGAACCTGCCCACGGCCTTCTGGTTGATATAGCTTGCATTTGCCTCAACTTTCAGTTTTTCTGAAAGATCGTAAGCTCCTGATAGTGAAACCGTATTCCTCTTTATCGAGCTGTTTGCCATTATACCCTTCTCGTCCGCATTTGTATATGAAAGCCTGAAGGTACCCTTGTCATTCCCACCGTCGAAGGCTATGTTGTTTGTATATTTGACCCCGGTTTCGAAAAGGGCTTCTATACTGTGCTCAGGGAACACCCAGGGCCTTTTTTCTCCGTAATTGTCTGCAAGCGGATCGAGAGCATCCCAGTGCACTACCATGCGTGAGGGATCGAATTTTGCTCCCCATGAGGCGTCATCAAAAACCGGAACAACTTCGTCGTCTGTACCGTCGCCGTCAATATCCATCATAACGAAATAACCGTCGTCGCTGTCATAATAGGGGCCGTAAGTCCCCCCATATTCCTTCTGGAACTTCGGCAGCGTGGACTTGTCAATAGTGCTCAGAAGGACACTTGAATTAATCGTGATACCAAGGCCCTTGTTCCTGGCGCCCTTCTTTGTTGTCACAAGTACAACGCCGTTGGCTGCCCTTGAACCGTATAGCGCGCTTGCAGCGGCCCCTTTAAGTACCGAAATCGATTCAATGTCATCCGCATTGAGGTCCATAGCGGCATTTCCGTAGTCAAAGCCGCCGCTACCCATCTTCTGCGACTCGGTATTTGTAATACTGTTGTCGACAGGTATCCCGTCAACAACAAAGAGAGCCTGGTTGTTGCCGAGCAGGGACGCGTTGCCCCTGATTACAACGTTCGCGGAACCTCCCATCGTGTTTGGCTGCTTGATTGACACGCCCGACACCTTTCCCGACATTGAGGTAACAAAGTTGGTTTCACGGGCGGTGCTTAGCTCCTCGCCTCCTATCTGCTGAACCGAATAGCCGAGGCTCTTCTTTTCGCGCGAAACGCCAAGTGCGGTAACCACAACCTCGCTTAGCCCGGTCACTTCTGATTCCATTATAACGTCAATTACGCTCTTCCCCTCAACAGCAACTTCCTGGCTCCTCATGCCTATATAGGAAAAGACGAGAGTTGCAGCCCCGGGAGGAACAGGCAGTGTATACCTGCCATTCGCATCTGTTGTAATTCCGGTGGTCGTACCCTTAAACTGCACTGTGCATCCTATCACCGGCTGTCCGTCATCGGCCCCGGTTACAACTCCGGAGACCGACCTCTGCTGCCCTGCGGCCATAATTACGGGTCCGCAAACCAACAGGATCAACAAGAGAATTCTTCTCATAACTGTTCATTTAGGTTAGTAAAAAATTACCTGCACCAGCTGATGCAGTGGAGTTAAAATAATGCAGCAGGGAGCCATTTTCTTGATTCACTTCACAGAATGCCGGGTTTGTGCAACAAAACCACAGTTCCGGCCAACGGTTTTTATTTTTCCACAGCGAGGGCCCCGGTCCCTTTCTTTCCTGTATTTTGACTATTTTTGCGATCTGACCCGATATCAATTTTTCTGTTACCCCTTATGGCTGGATTCGCACACTTACATGTTCATACTCAGTATTCTATCCTCGACGGAGCCTCGAATATCCCGCTGCTCGTCGACAGGGCAAAACACCTTGGGATGGAAGCCCTGGCAATAACCGATCACGGCAACATGTTCGGGGTAAAGGAATTCCATAACAATGCTTCAAGAAAGGGAATCAAACCAATAATTGGCTGCGAGATCTATGTAGCAAAGAGATCAATTGACGATGTGTCGGGTAAAGAGGACAGGTCAGGTGATCATCTTATTCTCCTGGCGAAGAACCTTACAGGCTACAAAAACCTTGTAAAACTTGTATCTGTTGCCTGGATCAGGGGTTTCTATTACAGGCCAAGGATAGACAAGACCCTGCTCAGGAAACACAGCGAAGGTCTGATAGCATCATCGGCCTGCCTGGCAGGAGAGATACCTGACGAGATTCTGAACGGAACAATGAGCGGAGCTGAAGCTGTCCTCAGGGAATACCAGGATATCTTCGGGGACGATTTCTACCTCGAAATCCAGAGGCATGAAACTTATGACCCTGAAGCCGACAGGTCTGCCTTCCCCCTCCAGCAGAAAGTTATAGAGGCCTACAGGAAGCTGGCAGTGAAATTCAACGTGAAGATAATTGCCTCGAACGATGTTCACTTCATTAATGCCGAGGATGCCGAAGCCCATGACAGGCTGATATGCATCAATACCGCAAAGGATATCGACGATCCCAACAGGCTCAGGTACTCAAAACAGGAATACCTTAAGAGCGAGGAGGAGATGAGGAAGATATTCGCTGACAT
>JALOMK010000313.1 GCA_025455505.1 Bacteroidales bacterium | reverse complement strand
CAAAGGCAGGGAGCCCCTTCCGCTTAAAGGTGAGCTGCAACTGGGAGACATGGGTATCATTGCCTGCAAGATGAAATCATCAAATAGTTAAAATGCTTTCAGCTTTTTCAGTTCCAGGAATATAACCCTTTCAGAAACACCTCTTACAGATCCATCCGGAAGTAAAACATTTTTTGTGCGCGATCCATGGTCAAACCTTTTCCAGGTTGTTGAAGCTTCAGACTGGTTTATGAATGAAAGAAAAAATACCGGGGGATCATATGGAGTCATTGTTGGCGTATCTGACATTGAAAAATCCCTGCCTGTATATTCGGACATTCTGGGATATGACCAGGTTGTGTATGACAAAAAGGGCGTGTTCCCTGACCTTGCCGGGATTAAAGGCTGTGACAGGGAATTAAGGCGTATCCTCCTTAGAAGAGGCAGGCCTTTTGCCGGGCCTTTCAGTAAAATGCTGGGCAACAGCATGATAGAGTTGATATCTTCACCAGGCAACCCCGGCAGGAGAATTTATGAGGACAGGTTCTGGGGCGACCTGGGCTTCATTCATTTATGTTACGACATGAGGGGCATGGACGAGCTGAAGGCATATTCCGCAGAGAAAGGTTTCCCTTTCACTGTTGACAGCAAAGAAAGCCATGAAGGAAACAGTTTTGACATGGGCGAAGCCGCCGGCCACTTCTCATATATCGAAGACCCCGACGGCACCTTGCTTGAGTTTGTTGAGACTCATAAGCTGCCGATACTCAAGAAACTTGGCTTGTATCTGGACCTGAGGAAAAGAGATCCTGAAAAGACTCTTCCCGACTGGATGCTCAAAACACTGCGTTACTCAAAAGTCAGGTTTACGAAGAAGCAGCAAGGTCCTCACACTTCCTGAGGACTCTCATAATATTGGCTCCCCATATTTTCTCAATATCACCTTTCGAATAACCCCTGCGGAGCAGTTCAATTGTAATGTTCTTCATCTCGGAGACGTTGCTGCAGCCTTCCACCCTGCCACCACCGTCGAAATCAGTGCCTATTCCTACATAGTCAATCCCTGCAACCTGCACAACGTGATCGATATGATCGACTACATCCGAAACAGTTGCAAGTTTCTCATAACGTTTCTGTATATCCCTGTATTCCTGCCTTACTATTTTCTTAACACTGTCGGGCAGAGATGAATAATCTCCGTATTTATCCTGTAAATCCTTTAATTTCTGGTCTCTCTCGGGATTGGGCTCGGGAGCCTTGAGGTAATCGCTCAGAATGCATATCTGTATTACTCCCCCGTTCTCCTTTAAAGCAAGAAGCATGTCGTCTGTAAGATTGCGCGGACTTCCGCACAATGCCCTGCAGGATGAGTGCGAGGCGAGCACAGGTGCTTTTGTTACCTGGAGTACATCATAAAATGCCTCGTCGGATATATGCGACACATCAACCATCATCCCAAGGCTGTTCATTTCTTTTACAACCTCTTCACCAAAGGCTGAAAGCCCGCCATGCTCAGGACCTTTCCTGTCAGTTGAGGAATCGCAGATATCATTATTTGATGTATGCGAAAGAGTAAGGTACCTGGCACCAAGTTCGTAGTACTGCCTGATTCTTGAGATATCACGCCCGGCGGGGTACCCGTTCTCAACACCGATAAATGCGGCTATCCGACCATCCTTCTTAATCCTGTAGGCGTCATTGGCAGTAAGGGCAATATCTGCAAGGGAGGAGTTCTTGCTGATGTTCTTGTGAAGGGCGTCAAATATCTTCAGGGCATTGGCATGGACCTTGTCGTAAGCGGTGTCGTTCCTGGGGCCCTGCCCTATAAATACGGCAAAGAATTCGGCATGAAGTCCTCCCTCTTTCATTCTCGGAAAATCAACGCATCCTTCATCGCGCCTCACTCCGAGATCGAAAGTTGAATCGGTGAATTCCATTGGAGTATCGCAATGAGTATCCACTGTAAGAATGGAAGCGTGAAGCCTGTCGGCCTGGCTGACAAGCCTTTCTTCAGGAGTGCCGCAACTCAACAGTAACAGAACAGGGATTGATAGTGCGATTGATTTTTTCATGTCAGTATCCATTTGTGCTGCAATATAATTAAAATGATTTTCAGCTTTCGCCGGACACGCCTATTTAACCAAATTTAACAAAAAAGCCCTGTCCGCCGGTGGGCGGACGGGGCAGCCATGAAAAGAATTGAAATTTGCTTTTGGACAGTAAAAGCTTCCTTAAAGTTTTACAACTTTATATACGTTTGACAACTTCCCTTTCAGGAGTCTGATATAATAAATCCCGGATGCAAGGTCCTGCATGTTTATTTCACTGATTGTTACCAATGGTTCAGCAAATAAGCTCTTCACGATCCTGCCGTTCTGGTCGAGGATGATTATTTCGAGCCTCTCGCTGACGGGAGTTCCGAATTTCAGATTCAGGACATCACTTGCAGGATTAGGGTAAACAAGCACTTCAACCTCAAGAGCAAGATTTTTTTCAAGCGTTGAAACAATCAGCTGTTGCTGGAAACCGTGTGTAAGTATCACATCTCCGTTCTGCTGTGTAGGGATAACGGTCTCGCCAAGGGTCCAGCTAAGTGAAATCCCTCCTGCGGTTGCGAAATTGCCTGCTGCCGAAATTACATCATGACCTTCCTGGCTGTAAGTAATAACAGCAGGAAAAAGCAACATAAACAGCCACAGTGTTTTTTTCATCCGCTTCAGGGAATTCTCATTTTCACTTGTAAAAATATACTAATTATTGCCAAAATACAATATCCGCAGGGATTTAGTTGTTTCGTATCTTACACCTGATTTCCGATATTGGCCGCTTATAGTACTTTTGTCTTTATGTTTCCCTCTCAGAGCAGATATACCCTCGTGTTTCTTTCCATTGCCGGTGGAGTTATGTCGGGACTGGCATGGTCAGGGTGGTGCCCCGGGCTTATCCTCCTGTTTTCATTTGTCCCGTTTTTCATTATCGGCGATCACATCTTCAGGCACAGGCAGCGTTATACAAGGAATGCCTTTTTCATTTTCCTGCTTCCCGGCTTCCTTGTTTTCAGCCTGATGACTCTCGGATGGATGAGAGTTGCCACAATAAGCGGGGCGGTGGCTGTGATCCTCGGAATGACCTTCATGATGTCGTTCACTATGTGGATCGCATTCATTGTCAGGTTGTGGGCAGGGACTGTCGCCTGGAGAGTGGCAATTGTTGCTTTCTGGCTTACATATGAATTTGCCACCCTCAATGTTAACATAATCACTCCATGGATAAACCTTGGAAACGGGCTTGCGGGGGATATACTTTTCATCCAGTGGTATGAATTCACAGGCACGGGTGGAGGTACCTTATGGATCCTGCTTTCAAACCTTGTTGTTGCAACTGCTGTTGACAAAATGATCAGCGGCAGCGGCAGGGTTCCTGCCTCAATGGCAATATGGGTTG
>JALOMK010000036.1 GCA_025455505.1 Bacteroidales bacterium | reverse complement strand
GAAATGGTACAGCCGCGACTGGATGGATTACGATTCAGTAGGGAATAATGTCACCACCACGGATGAGCTGCGGACTGCACTCGAGGCAGCAGTTCACAGGCAGCTGATGTCCGATGTTCCGTACGGTGTACTGCTGTCAGGCGGCCTGGATTCCTCAATTATCTCGGCAATTGCCAAGAAATTTGCACCCAGGCGCATAGAATCAGGTGACACAACAGCTGCCTGGTGGCCCCAGCTTCATTCCTTTGCCGTAGGTCTTGAAGGATCACCCGACCTTGCCGCGGCACGGAAAGTTGCCGACCATATCGGAACCATACACCATGAAATTCACTTTACAGTGCAGGAAGGACTCGATGCTGTTCGTGATGTCATATACCATACTGAGACGTATGATGTCACTACAATAAGGGCTTCCACACCAATGTATCTTCTGGCCCGCGTAATAAAGTCGATGGGAGTGAAGATGGTGCTTTCCGGAGAGGGAGCCGACGAGGTTTTCGGTGGATACCTCTATTTCCACAAGGCGCCCGGGCCAAGAGCCTTTCATGAAGAAACAGTCCGTAAACTCGGAAAGCTGCACCTTTACGACTGCCTCAGGGCTAATAAATCGCTTGCAGCCTGGGGAGTGGAAGGAAGAGTCCCCTTCCTCGACAAGGAGTTCCTTGATGTTGCCATGCGAATTAACCCTGCAGACAAAATGACCGGCAAGGACAGGATTGAAAAATGGGTACTGAGGAAGTCTTTCGAAGACTATCTTCCGGCTTCTATAGCATGGAGGCAGAAAGAACAGTTTTCAGATGGAGTAGGTTACAGCTGGATCGACACCCTGAAAGCCCTGGCTGCACGGGAAGTATCTGACGATCAGCTTAAAAACGCACGTTTCAGGTTCGCCGTGAATCCTCCTCAATCAAAGGAAGAATACTATTACAGGTCGATTTTCAGCGAGCATTTCCCCTCCGCATGCGCCGCAAGATGCGTACCTTCAGTACCTTCTGTTGCATGCAGCACGCCTGAAGCTCTTGCTTGGGACGAATCATTCACGAAACTTACCGACCCTTCAGGAAGAGCAGTAAAAAGTGTCCACATTAATTCATATTGACAGTTTCGAAGCAAAAGTTGGTATTTAAATTTATTGTCTTAATTTTAAGTTGCCCCTGAGGGGGAGGAACCTTTTCCTTAAACTACTAAAGTTCAGATGATGAAGAATAATATTCCTGCTGCGCTTTGGGTATCAGCAGCCGCACTGGCCTGCTGCACACAGGCAAATAGTGAGAAACTTCCCAACATCGTATATATCCTTGCCGATGATCTCGGCTACGGCGACCTGAGCTGCTATGGCCAGAAGAAATTCAGCACTCCGAATATCGACAGGCTGGCAGCTGAAGGCATGCTTTTCACAAGGCACTATTCAGGCTGCACAGTATCGGCCCCTTCCCGTTCAGCACTCATGACAGGACAGCACACAGGACATACGCCGGTCAGGGGAAACAAAAACTGGGACCCTGAAGGGAACTGGCCGCTCGAAGCCAAAGCCTTTACTGTTGCTGAAATGCTTAAGACAAGAGGCTATGCAACAGGAGCATTCGGGAAATGGGGTCTCGGCTATATCGACACCGAGGGCGATCCCAATAAACAGGGCTTCGATAAATTCTATGGCTATAATTGCCAGAGCCTCGCACACAACTACTACCCGGATCACCTCTGGAACAACCACGACATTGTACTTCTGCCCGAAAACTCCGGCTCAGCTAAAGGAAAATATAGTGCAGACCTGATACACAAAGCCGCTCTTGATTTCATGGCAGAAAACAGGAATAAAAACTTCTTTCTGTTTTACCCGACAACAATCCCACACGCAGAACTTTTTGCAAAAGAGGAGTATATGGCAAAATTCAGGGGCAAATACCTACCTGAGAAAAGCTTCACCGGCGTTGACAGCGGTCCGACTTTCCGCAAGGGACCCTATGGTTCACAACCAGAGGGACATGCAGCCTTTGCAGCTATGGTGGCACAACTTGATGATTATGTCGGTGAACTACTTGCAAAGCTTGCCGAACTGGGCATCGTCGAAAATACAATTGTAATTTTTGCTTCAGATAACGGGCCACATCTCGAAGCAGGAGCCGATCCTGATTATTTCAACAGCAACGGTGGTCTGAGGGGCTATAAGCGCGACATGTATGAAGGCGGAATCAGGTGTCCTCTCCTGGTGAGATGGCCGGCACAGGTAAAACCCGGTAAAAAAAGCGACCATATCTCCGCATTCTGGGATATTATGCCGACTCTCGCCGAAATCACAGGGGCAGAAATCCCTGTCGCCATAGATGGCATATCCTTCCTTCCGGCCCTTAAGGGAAGGAAACAGGATAAACATGAATACCTCTACTGGGAATTCCATGAACAGGGAGGCAAAATGGCAGTGCTTATGGGGGACTGGAAGGCAGTCCGCCTGAATCTTGACAAGGACCAGCAGTCTGAAACAGAACTTTATGATCTTTCTACAGATCCGTCTGAAAAAAATAATGTATCCAAAGCCCATCCCGAGATAGTCTCAAAGATGAATGAAATAATGAAAAAGGCTCATCAGCCCTCAGCAACCTTTCCATTCGCGTTTGAAACTGCAAAATACTGATACCCCATGAGGCAGCTGCAAGCGTTCAGTAAATTCAGCCCGGCATCCACTTCAAACACCAGTAGCAAGCAGGAACCGGCCGGATTACCCGGAATGAAATATTGCCTGGTCACTGCCGGATTTTCCCTGCTGATGCCGCTGCCTTTGCTTGCAGGACCTGAAAAACCTGGAAATGAGAAGCCGAATGTTCTCTTCATACTTGTTGATGATCTCGGTTATTCTGACCTGGGTTGCTATGGAAGCCGTTTCTATGAAACACCCTGCCTCGACAAACTGGCAAATGAAGGGATCAGGTTTACGGATGCTTATGCCGCATGCCCGGTCAGCTCGCCGACAAGGGCTTCAATAATGACTGGTAAATACCCTGTGAAAACAGGAATAACCGACTGGATACCAGGAAGACAGGCCTCCAGTTCCGGATCGGCAAATGACAGGCTGATCGCCCTTCCCTTTAAAAATGAACTGGCACTTGAAGAACTTACACTGGCTGAACTGCTTAAGAAAAACGGATACAGGACAATGATCTCAGGTAAGTGGCATCTCGGTGAAACTCCGGAGTTCTGGCCTGAGAACCAGGGATTCGATATCAACAAAGGTGGTTTCAGCAAGGGCTCACCAGTAAAAAACAACACTTCAAACGGATTTTTTTCTCCGTATGGGAATCCAAGACTTCCTGACGGTCCCGAAGGAGAATACCTGACCGACAGGCAGACTGATGAAGCGATTAAGTTCATAGAAGAAAACAGGGAAAACCCTTTCTTCATATACCTGTCATACTATGCCGTTCACAACCCTATGCAGGCAAAAGATGAAATGATAAAACGCTTCAGGACAAAAGCCGATTCAATGCAACTTGACATTAACGGAACATTTACCCGTGACAGGTCATGGATAAGAAGTTCAATGAGCGAGAACTTCAGGGAACGAACAGTACAAAGCAACCCTGTATATGCAGCAATGCTTTACAGTGTGGATGAGAACCTCGATAAGCTTTTTTCAAGGCTCAGGGAACTGGGCCTTTATGAGAATACCCTGATTGTATTTACCTCTGACAATGGAGGCCTGTCAACATCTGAGGGCTCGCCAACCTGCAACGCCCCCCTGAGGGCAGGCAAAGGATGGCTTTATGAAGGAGGAATACGTGTGCCACTCATAATCAGGATGCCCGGGAAAAAGCTTGCCGGCACAGTGAGCACTGTCCAGGTATCATCAATCGATTTCCTGCCCACAATAGCTGATCTTACAGGCTCTGAAGGAATCAAGGCTGATATCGACGGGATTAGCATACTACCTCTGCTTAAAGGGGCCAGGATAGCTCCCAGGCCGCTTTTCTGGCATTATCCCCATTATTCCAACCAGGGCGTGGAGCCTGGCAGCGCAGTAATACTGGGGCAATACAAGCTGATAGACAATTTTGAAAGGGACAGAAGGGAACTCTACGACCTTTCTGCTGATCTGTCAGAGACTAAAGATATTTCAGCCGAACTTCCTGCGAAAACAAGCGAACTTTACAGCCTTCTGCAGCAATGGCGGGAAAAAACCGGAGCCAGGATGATGATTCAGAATCCTGCATGGAACGAGAATGGATCTGAATAAAATGAAACAGGAACATACCAGGCAATGAAAACAAAAACATTCAAAGAATGAACCTAAGGCCCTGTCTGAGTATCGGGCTGGCCGGCATCACTGCATTGCAGGCCACCGGCCGCCAGAAAGAACAATCTAAACCTGCTGCGCCAAATATTATTATCATCCTCATGGATGATATGGGCTACGGCGACATAGGCCGGACAGGCTCCAACCAGTACGCAACGCCTAACATAGACAGGCTTGCTGCCCGGGGAATGCAGTTCACATGGTATTATTCGCCACAGGCGGTAAGCAGTGCCTCAAGGGCAGGACTTATGACTGGATGCTATCCCAACCGCATCGGCATCTCAGGGGCACTGATGCCATGGGCTCAGACCGGCATCAACAGCGAGGAAACAACGATTGCCGAAATCCTTAAATCAAAAGGATATAAGACATCAGTAATAGGGAAATGGCACCTTGGCCACCTGCCTCCCTTCCTTCCCCTTCAGCATGGATTCGATGAGTATTACGGTATCCCATATTCAAATGACATGTGGCCGGTCGATTTCGACGGGATCCCCATACGCCTGAAGGATACTACAAGCAATAAGATGAAGTATCCCGTACTTCCCCTTATAAACGGCAATAATAAGGCCGGTGAAGTAAGGAATCTTGCCGACCAGGACAAGCTTACAACAGACTATACCGAAAGGGCCGTGAAGTTCATCGAGAAGAGTAAAAACGAAAGATTCTTTCTTTATCTTCCTCATTCAATGGTACATATACCCCTTGGCGTATCTGAAAAATTCAGGGGCAAAAGCAGACAGGGGCTTTATGGCGACGTTATGATGGAAGTCGACTGGTCAGTGGGTGAAATTATGAAGGCACTTGAGAAAAACGGCATAGAAAAAAACACTCTCGTAATCTTTACGAGTGATAACGGCCCCTGGCTTAATTTCGGAAATCATGCCGGCACAACAGGCGGTCTGCGCGAAGGCAAAGGAACAAGCTGGGAAGGAGGACAGAGGGTGCCATGCATCATGAAATGGCCAGGCGTGATCCCTGAAGGAAGTATATGCAATAAACTTGCATCATCCATCGATTTATTGCCAACATTAGCCGAAATATGCGGTGCTGCTCTTCCCGGAAAAAAAATCGACGGGGTAAGCCTGCTTCCGCTTCTTCTTGGTGATGAAACCGCAAATCCCCGGAGGGAATTCTATTATTACTATCAGCAGAACACACTGGAAGCCGTACAACGAGATTACTGGAAACTTGTTCTGCCTCACAAGGGAATTTCCTATGTTGGTGCAGCTCCCGGAAAAGACGGATGGCCGGGCAAAACAATCAGCGTGGAGTACAAAACGAACGAATTATATGACCTCAGAAGGGATCCGGGTGAAAATTATAACGTCGCTGACCAGTATCCTGCCATCGTATCGGAATTGCTGAAAATAGCTGCTGAAGCCCGCAGCGACCTTGGAGATGATTATACGGGACATCCGGGCACTAACAGAAGAAAGGCCGGCACAATTAAATGAGTAATACGAAATACTATGATTCTAAAACCTGTAATCAGCATTGGAGCAGCATCCCTTCTGCTTTTTAATGCCTCTGCCCAGAAACATGAGAAGAGACCTAACATAATATGGATTTCAACCGAGGACCTGAGTCCCCACATGGGTTGCTATGGCGACAAGCTGGCAAAAACACCAAATATAGACAGGCTTGCAGAGCAGGGAGCCCGGTTCACAAATGTGTTCACAACTGCAGCAATCTCTGCACCAGTAAGAGCCGGAGTGATAACGGGTATGTACCAGACTTCAATAGGGTGCATGCATATGCGAACCACATCGTACAGGCGATCGGTAGACAATCCTGTTCAGTTCACAGCAGTGCCTCCGCACTATGTGAAAGCTTTCACTGAATATATGAGGGTGGCAGGATACTACTGCACAAACAATAACAAGACCGACTACCAGTTTGCAAAAGACCCGGTTCCTGCAAGCATATGGGACGAGTGCAGCCGGAATGCTCACTACAGGAACAGGCCTGACAAAAACCAGCCCTTCTTTGCAGTATTCAACTGGACCGGAACACATGAGAGCCAGAACTGGAACCTAAAAGGAGTAAAAACCGATCCGCGGAAAGTAATACTGCCTCCATATTATCCCGACACAGACACGATACGGCTCAATATGGCCAAAATGTACGACAATGTCGCAAGGCTTGACTCTGTAGTCGGCGCACTCATAGATGAACTTGAAAGGGAAGGGGAACTCGACAATACAATTATCTTTTTCTGGGGCGATCACGGCGATGGCTTACCAAGGAGTAAAAGATGGCTCTACGATTCGGGACTGAACATACCTCTCATTATAAAATGGCCTGGTAAGATAAAACCGGGCACCGTTGATGACAGGCTGATAAGTTCTATTGATTTCGGACCCACAGTTCTCTCTATGGCGGGCATCACGGTTCCCGCACATATGCAGGGCAAGCCTTTTCTGGGCGAACAGGGGGCAAATTATTTACGGGAAGCCGTATTCGCAGCACGCGACAGGGTGGATGAATCCTATGATATGATCAGGTCTGTCAGAACTCGTAAATATTTGTATATAAGGAATTTTTATCCTAATGAGCCATTCGCGATCTGGGTACCTTACCTGAGCAATATGCCAATATACAGAGAGATGCTGCGCCTCGATGCAGAAAACAAGCTCAGCGGTCCCCAGAAAGCCTGGATGTCATACTCAAGACCGCCTGAAGAACTCTATGACGTTACAAAAGATCCTTACCAGCTTGTCAATCTTGCCTCAGATCACGGACTGGCATCAGTCATGGCAGAAATGAGGAAACTGTATGAAAGATGGACTCTCGAAACAGGCGATATGGGACACATGAATGAACCTGAACTTGTAAACATGATGTGGCCGGGCGGCAAACAGCCTGTCACGGATATGCCGTATTTCATTATCAATTCTTCTGAGGACAGGGCATCAAAAAACTACCGTACCGGCGGAACATATTCAGCCCCCATGACACTCGGGTTCTATTGTCCCACCCATGGTTCATCAATAGTATATACCTTCGAAGAGAAGGCTAATCCCCGGTGGCTGCTTTACTCGGGTCCGCTTCACCTTGAGCCCGGATCATACAGCATAAGGGTCAGGGCCGTAAGATATGGCTATGAAGACAGCGCTGAACTCAGGGGTTCATTTGAAATTAAATAAGCTTGCCTTACTGAATGATAATCATATAAAAAAAGAATTTCTAATATTATGAGAGCAAACATAACTTTACTTGCGGCACTGGGCACAGCTGCCGCCATACAGCCGGCAATTTCCCAGAAGGGACCACAGCGACCGAATATAATATACATAATGTCTGACGACCATGCCTACCAGGCTATCAGTGCATACGGTCACCAGATTGGCAGGATCGCGCCTACACCCGGGATCGACAGGATAGCTTCAAACGGAATGCGTTTCACCAGGTGCCTTGTGACTAATTCAATTTCGGGTCCTTGCAGGGCAGTGGTCCTGACGGGCAAATACAGTCACCTTAACGGCTTTGCCAAAAACGAGGGACAGGCACCATTTGACGGCTCGCAGCAAACTTTCCCGAAAATATTGCAGGCTGCCGGTTATACAACTGCAATTATAGGCAAATGGCACCTGGGCTCCGATCCGACAGGCTTCGACCACTGGGAGGTTCTTCCTGGACAGGGTCATTACTATAATCCTGAATTCATTGACAGGAACGGCAGGCACACTGAAAATGGCTATGTCACTGAGCTTATTACTGATAAATCACTGAAATGGATATCCGGGGCAAAGGCCTCAGGAAAACCATTCATGCTTATGATGCACCATAAGGCACCTCACAGGGAATGGCAGCCCGGACCTCGTGAACTGACACTCTACAAGGATGTTAAGTTTCCCGAACCGGCTACACTGTTCGATGATTATTCAGGCAGGGGCAGGGCGGCCCGCGAACAGGACATGACAATTTCTAAAACCATGAGGATAGAGGAGGACCTGAAACTCTACAAGGATAAGGGAAAAATGAAAAACACCGGCCTGAACCGGATGGATGCCGGCCAGATGGAAGAATGGAACAAAACATACGACCCGATAATCAGGGAATTCTATGAGTCAGGCCTGACCGGAGATGAGCTTGTAAGGTACAAATACCAGAGATACATGCAGGACTATCTTGCCTGCATAGCAGCTGTTGACAAAAGCGTTGGCCAGCTCCTTGACTACCTCAGATCTAACGGACTCGATAAGAACACAATAGTGATCTATGCGTCAGACCAGGGATTCTACCTCGGAGAACATGGCTGGTTCGACAAACGTTTCATGTTTGAAGAATCCTACAGAACTCCTCTGCTCATCCAGTGGCCGGGTGTTGTTAAGGCAGGGAGTGTGAACAGCGATATAGTTTCTAATCTCGACTTTGCCGAGACTATCCTCGATATGGCAGGAGTGAGTGTCCCGGCTGACATGCAGGGCAGGAGCATGGTGCCTGTCCTGAAGGGAAAAACACCTGCAGACTGGAGGAAGGAACATTATTACCATTATTACGAGTACCCGGCAGTTCACAGCGTAAAACGACACTATGGAATCAGCACCGAAAGATACAAGCTCATGCATTTCTATTATGACATAGATGAATGGGAACTTTATGACCTGAAGACTGACCCGATGGAGATGAAGAATGTTTACAACGATCCTTCATATGCTACGGTGCGAAAAGACCTTCACGAGAGGCTCGAAAAACTCAGGGTACAGTTCAGGGATACGGATGAATCGCTTAAATCATTCCTGCCGGCCGTGAAGTAAGGACTCACAAGGCAATTTATTTCAGTGCCTGTAGATAGGCAGGCCGGCACAACAGTTCTTGAATTTCCTGCCGCTGCCGCAGGGACAGGGTGCATTGCGTTCGGGTACCACAGGCCTGACTACCTGGTTCTCCTTGTTCCTGATCCACTGCATCACGTTCGCAGGTGCCCTTTTGGCTTTAAGTTCCTTAGCCATGTATTCCATATATGGCTCCGCATGGCTGAAAAACATTTTGTATGCCTTGCACAGGTAATTCAACCCCGGCCTGCCGTCGGGCGTGAGTATGAACCTGTGCTTTGGACATTCGCCATGACAGGCATATCTCACTTCACATCGCAGGCAGTAGGCAGGAAGCTTGTTGCGCTTATTGATGCCAAAATCAAACTGCGTCTGCGACCTGACCATAGACACCATGTCCTTTTCCTCTATATTTCCAAGGTAGTATTCGGGATATACAAAATGATCGCAGGAATACACATCCCCGTTATGCTCCATTACAAGGGCATCGCCGCAAGTCTCAGCAAACACGCATATTCCCGGCATCTCGCCTACATAATTGGCCAGTGTGGCATCAAAAATCTGCACATAATAACGGGCAACATCATTCCTCACCCACTCATCGAAGATAGTAACAAGGAATTTTCCGTAGTCTTCAGCTCCAACGCTCCACTCCGTTACTGAGGCCCCGCCTGCGAAGCCGGGCGCTACCAGGGAAAGTTCATTTTCATTTTTGCCTTCCGAACATCTCTCTACAACAGGCAGGAACTGGATAAAACCGCTCCCGATTTTCTTAAGGAACCTGTAAGTTTCACGCGCGAAATGCACATTATGACTGTTTACAACACTCAGCGTGTTGAATTCAACCTTGTGCCTGTGAAGGAGCTCAATCCCCTTCATAACACGCTTGAAAGTAGTCGCCCCAGACCGTGTGCGCCTGAAATGGTCATGATTATGTTCCTCGCCGTCAATTGATATTCCTACAAGTATGCCGTTTTCGCGAAAGAAGACACACCATTCATCATTAAGCCTCGTCCCGTTTGTCTGAAATGCATTTTCAATGTTCTTTCCCGCTGAATACTTTTTCTGAAGTTCAACAACCTTCCTGAAATAGTCGATGCCCAAAAGGGTAGGCTCACCACCCTGCCAGGTGAAAGTAACTATGGGAACCTGCTGTGCTTCAATATATTCTTTAATGAATTTTTCCAGCAGTTCTTCAGGAAGCCGGAAATTGCTCTTACCCGGGAACAGCTTCTGCTTTTCAAGATAATAACAATAGGTGCAGTTCAGGTTGCAGACCGGGCCGGCCGGTTTGACCATTATATTGAAGGCATTGGGACGCCTGAGCTTAAGGGCATCGCTGAAAAGGATATCCATAATTGAGGATTAATCAGTCTGCAAAAATAACAATTATATGTTCCGGACACACCACTGCCTCCAGACCC
>JALOMK010000035.1 GCA_025455505.1 Bacteroidales bacterium | reverse complement strand
CTGCCTGTTGCCATCTACGCCAAGCATTGCATCGGGATGCTTTGCATTGTCAAGAATCTGCATTTCGGGTGAGGATTTATAGATCGGTTCGCCTGGTATTTCCTGGCCAAGAATGAATATTCCGCTGTTTCCTCCTGGTCCTATTTTCCATTCCAGTGAAAGCTCAAAATTCGAAAGCTTCTTGTCATAGATTATGTCGCCGCCGAGACCAGCTTCGCCGGTACCGGATTCTTTACAGTGAAGTGTTCCGTCGACAATTTCCCATCCCTCGGCAGGGAATGCTGGTTTGTTATAACCGCGCCATCCGTTTGTGGTGGTGCCATCGAAAATAGATACAAAACCGTCATCAGCGGTTGTAACCTGTTCCTGGGCAGCGCCTTCCTTGGCAGCGCCTCCTTTTGATCCGCAGGCTGTTGCCATACCTGCAACTATTGCAAGCGAAAGAAAAAGTCTTATGATTTTCATTTTTAAAGAGAGTTAGAATTAAACAAATAAAAAAGTAACAGGCATTTCTGCCTGTTACCAATTATTATTCACTATACCGGCATGTCGGGAAGCGACCAGCCCTTGCGATAAGTGTGCTTGATAAGGTCAGCTGCAAATTGTTTCGCAGGTACCGGATCAGTCCATACTTTCTGGAAGCTTGGATGACCGTCGGTGATTGAGAATTTGTCTTCCTTAACTATCCGGATCTTATCGTCATCCGTGATATTTGTGAACTGCATATTTATACCGTCCCACTCAAGTTCCTTATTGAGGTTCTGGAGTCTTACTGCGAGCACACCCATAACAACCATCTCGTTGAAAGGACCGGCTTCGGCGAAGTTCGATTTTGTCTGAACCCTTGATTCGGGACTTTCCTTGCATGCGCGTACCCAGTCCATCTCATGACCGCCATTTGTAGCTTTCTCAACTCTCCTCTGTGTCTGCGGAACTTCAGGCTTCCTGCCTGAAAGAAGCCATGGATTAACTCCGTAGCAACCACAGATAAGCTTATCTTTCGTGCCGTGGAATATCACGCCGCCACCCTGGTCGTTCATGTTCTTTCCAGCCGGCCATCCTGCAGGTTTCGCAGGCTGTAAACCACCATCGTACCATATAACCTCAACCTGCGGGAGTTTCATTTTGGCTTTTTTGTCAGTCACCCTTGCCGGATAGACAAGCTTCACCATCTGGGCTGTGGGAGCGCAGTCCTCCAGGAGAAGTGTTGAGCTTCCCTGGGCCTTTATCGGGTACTGAAGCTTGAGCCCCTTGAATACAGGGTGCAGAATATGACAGGCCATGTCCCCGAGGGCACCAGTTCCGAAATCCCACCAGCCGCGCCAGTTCCATGGATGGTAAATGCTGTTATAAGGCCTCATCGGTGCCGGGCCAATGAAAAGATCCCAGTTAAGAGTATCCGGAACCCATTCACCCTTGGCAGGCCTGTTGAGTCCCTGCGGCCAGATAGGGCGGTCAGTGAAGGCTTCAACTTTTGTGACATCGCCTATTTCACCATTCTCAAGCCATTCTACAATGAGGTCAACTCCGATTGCTGATGAACCCTGGTTACCCATCTGTGTGGCTACCTTGTATTTCTCTGCAAGCTTTGTAAGGAGCCGTGACTCATAAACTGTATGAGTAAGAGGCTTCTGAACATAAACATGCTTGCCCATTGTCATAGCAGTAGCTGCAACGATTGCATGTGTATGGTCGGCTGTTGCAACGATGACAGCATCGATCGACTTGCCCATTTCATCATACATTTTTCTCCAGTCCCAGTAACGCTTTGCATCGGGATTCTCATCGAATACCTTCTTGGTATAAGCCCAGTCGACATCACACAGTGCAACTATGTTCTCGGTCGGTCTTACATTTTTCAGGTTTGAGTTGCCCATTCCTCCGGCACCAACAACTGCTATGTTCAGCTTATCGCTGGGAGCCCTGTGACCAAGGCCGCTGACCACCGTGCTGGGTACTATTGTCAGACCTGCCGCTACAGCGCCGGTCGTTCCAATGAACGAACGCCGTGTAATGTTTTTTGAATCTTCTTTCATTGTCAGGTAGATTAAATTTAAATTGGTTTATAAAAATATGAAATTATTATTAAAGAAATCAAGGTTTGTCCCCTTCTTCACAGGTATTATACCCTGAATCGGGCTAGAGTTCGCGTATCCAGATATTTCTGTATGCAACCGGGTTTCCATGATCCTGAAGGACAACGCTTCCGGGACCATGAGGCTTGACAAAATATTCAGGTATTCCAATATATTGAGTCGGTCCCCTGAGAATAACATTGTTCTGAATCAGAACACCGTTATGCAGTACGGTTATTCGCGGAGGGGTAAGGTATACTGTAGTATCTTTCCCAAAAGTGGGAGCAGTATAGATAATATCATATGCCTGCCACTCTCCTGGTTTCCTGCTTACATTTACTAGCGGTGCATGCTGCTTGTAAAGGCTGCCGGCCTGCCCATGCCTGTAGGTGCGGTTGTTATAGCTGTCGAGGACCTGCACCTCATACAATTCCTGCAAATAAACGCCGCTGTTCCCCCTGCCCTGGCTTTCACCCTGGACATCCGAAGGAGTCTTCCATTCAACATGCAGCTGGCAGCTTCCAAATTTGCGTTTCGTCTTTATAACCCCTGATCCCTTCACGCAAACAAGTTCACCATCCTTAATCAGCCATTTCGTAGGATTTCCCCTGGCATCCGTCCATTCACTGTTGACATCAGTGCCATTAAACAGAACAATCGCATCAGAAGGAGGATCACTGTTAGTTACACCGGGCTGTATTATCGGAACTTCCGGATCCCATTTCTCTGTCATTCCTGGAGTCATCCTGTTAGGGTCAGCAGGACGTGTACTCTGTCCTCCCTGTCCTCCCTGTCCTCCCTGGCCTCCCTGGCCAAAAATCAGGCTTGTAGAAAAGACCAGGGCACTGAAAAAGATCAATTTTTTCATAGTAGTTTACCGTATTAGAACAATTAGATTAAAACATAAATCGCAAAGAATCCACGTCCGGATGTTGGTCCGGTTTGCCTGGATTCAGTATATAAAAATAGACAAATTATTAAATCAGCGTCTACCGTGGCAAGGATAATATTAATTTTGACATGGAAGCTTAAAAGAATATATTGCGGAAAAATCGAGGCTGATGGAAAAAATGCACTTCCCTCTCGGAACCAGGGAACAGGGAAAAATTGCAGGTCTTGCAAGGATTGTATTCGGGATTACATGTCTTGCAGTGGCGGTTTATTGGACAGTACAGTATGGAAAGATTTCCTCTGGCGGTTATTCAGTGATTGCTACTCTTGTATTCTTATTCCTCTTCGCATTTTACATGGTATGGGCAGGGCTTGGAAAGGCTTACAGGTTTATCGAAATCAGCAACCAGGAGATCAGGCTCAAGAAGGACATCTTCTTTTCTACTGAAACACTTATTTCTGCTGATCTCTCAAAAATAGTCCTCTACCCTATGACACTGGTGTTCATGCTTAAGAACGGGAGGAAGATACTCCTCCGGTTTGGCGCCACCTTTCATGAAACAAACGAACAGATAAAGGATTCAATCCTCGAATTTGCAGAAGTAAATAACATCGAAACCGAATTTGTGGAAGAAAAATTATAGGCTGCAGATACTTGTCCACAGTGCCTTGTCAACAGGCACACCATTAACCTGGTTGTCATTGCGAAATGCTTCAATTCTTTCTCCGGGATACCTTATTGCCGATTCTTCATCAGCCGGGATTGATTTCTTAAGATCTCCTAATATTGCTGAGATAGTATCGTTAACGGAATCGCAATTATGAAGTATCTTTAGATTGAAAGCAATAAAGACCTGTGAAACAGCATATTCCGAGGAACAGCTCTTTACCTCGTGTGTAGACTTGCCACCTGACAGGACAGCTGCCAGGATATCCAGGAGAAGAGAGAGGCCTGATCCTTTCCAGTACCCTGCAGGCAGTGGTCTCCAGCTTTTGAGAATCTCAGAAGGATCATTTGTAACTGTGCCGGTTGTGCTGTAACCACCGGGAAAGGGAAGTTTCTTGCCGGCATTTCTGTAATTCTCCATTTTCCCGTATGAAAAAAGTGTCATTGCAAAATCAAGAACAACGGCGGAGTCACCGAAAGGCACTGAAAAGACACATGGATTATTGCCGAGCCTTGCATCCTTTGCACCCCAGGCCGGCATGTTCGGGCATGTATTAGTCCAGCATATCATGGCATTTCCCTGTTGTGCTGCCCTCAGTCCATATGTTCCGGCCCTCATCCAGTGATTTGTATTTGCCAGAGTAACCATGCCGATCCCGGAAGCAGATGCGAGGGTAACGGCCCTGTCAGTTGCAAACAGAGCATTAAGAGGGCCTGGTCCAAGATTTCCGTCCCACTGCTCAGTGGCGCCGAAGCTGCTTATCAATGATGGCTTCGAACCAGGCCGGATGAAACCCTCCATTGTATTTTTAATGAAACGGGGAAACCTGTTCACACCGTGGGATGTGACCCCGTCAAGACTGTTCAGTGTAAAAATGTCTGCACACCCGATGGCTTCATCCTCGTCGAATCCGTGCTTGCGAAGTATTCTGCAGAATTCTGACCGCATCTGTTCGGGCCTGATCCTGATAAATTCAATCATGAACAACTATTTAAAAACACTGTCAGCAAAATTCATGAACATTTTCCAGTCGCTGAGCAGCATATTATGAGAGCCATTGCGAATATGATAGCCGACATTGCCGCTGATAACCTGCTGATTCATTGGTGGCACATCCTCGTTCAGGACAGGATTTTGACCGAGAAGCCTGTAAACTGGCAATGCATTCAGGAGTGCAAGGTAAGATCCTCTCGGATCGGCCCACAAGTCTTCATCAGCCGAGGCAACATAAACAGCGCGCGGCGCCATAAGAGCGAGCAGCATGTGCATATCTACAGGCATATTATCCTCATTCCCTCCGTATTTCCCGTAGTTCCCGCAAAACCAGTGTGGAAAGGCCTTATTTATCCTTGCAACAGTCTCGCCGTACTTCCTTCGTGCAAGTGCAGCGCCTCCGCAGCCTGATTCATTTGATATGACAATTGCGAAACGCCTGTCTTCAGCCCCGGCCCATAAGGCTGTTTTTCCTCCCCTTGAATGCCCCAGAACAGCAACTTTCTGCGGATCCACATCCTTATCAGTTACAAGATAATCCATGCAGCGGCTGGCTCCCCACGCCCATGCAGCCAGCGTCCCCCAGGAGTTATCACTTCGCGGCAGGGGATCGAGCAGGGCATGAATGCCATTCTTAAATTCATCAAAATTATCAGGATCAAGGTCGGCATTGCTGAAAACAGCCATACCGTATCCCCTTTCAATAGCCTCCTCCATGCCTTGCCTGTTTTGTTCGGAGTGAATAAGGTAAGTTTTACAGTGAGATTATTTCCGCTTGAATTTATAAGGATATCAACCTGCTTCAATGTCGCTGCTCCTCCGATAGCTTGCCTGTCTTCCCTTGTCACCCTGAATTCCTGATTGTAATGAGTACCAGGGACTCTGCCATATACATGTTCCCGGAACAGATCCAGCACCTCCCGGCGCCTGCCTTCATTCCACTGCTGTGCTGTAGTCACTTTCTTTCCCGAGGAACTCAGAAGGAGATCAGGAAGTACATATGCAGGGACCTTTTCCTCATAATAATTGAATTCAGCACCTGAAGCCGACAGTCTTTTTACCACTTCCGGTGATGCCTGCCAGCCCGGCGATGTCTGGGCAAAAGAAGAAGCAACAATCAGTAGTGAGGCCTGGGTTGAAAGTAAATAAAGAAGTATACGTTTCATTATTATTTGTCCTTGTTAAAGTTTAAGCCTAATCAGTCATAAAGTTACCTTATTTATCCTGACAAAGAAAAATAGTACTTTTACTTTAAATATACCTCGAAATGAAATACAAATCAGCTTTTATCATCATATTTCTTGGCTTAATCCTTCATGCTGCCGAAAGCCGCTGCCAGGCTTTCAGACATCCCGGGATCGACCTTACCCTGGCTGATCTTGCCTTCATCAAGGCCCAGGTGAAAGAATGGAATCAGCCCTGGAAGGATTCTTTCGAGAAGCTTAAGGCAGGCACAGACCTTAACAGCGATGTATCGCCCGTAGCACATGTGCTTCGCGGACCCTATGGCAAACCTGACATTGGAGCCGCAGGACTCAGGAAGAATGCCGGCCTGGCCTATGACTGTGCATTGTTATGGTACCTCAGCGGCGAAAAGCAATATGCGCGCAAGGCAATAGAGATTTTAAACGGGTGGTCGGCGACACTCTCATCTTTTGACCTCAACGATGCCAAGCTCCTTGCCGGATGGACGGGACATTTATTCTGCAATGCTGCTGAATTACTGAGATTCAGCAACTCGGGCTGGCAGCAGAACGATATTGACCGTTTCACAGGCATGCTCATGAAGGTATACTATCCGGTTCTCCGGAATTATTATCCGACTGCAAACGGTAACTGGGATGCAGCAATAATACATTCACTGATGGCTATTGCAGTCTTCACCGACAGCCCTGCGATGTTTAATAATGCAGTTGGCCATTACCTGCACGGTCCTGTCAACGGAAGCCTTTTCAAATACATCTATCCCAACGGTCAGTGCCAGGAAAGCACCCGCGACCAGGGGCATGTTCAGCTAGGTCTTACCGAATACTCAGGTGCCGCCAGGATAGCATTCAGCCAGGGTATCGATCTGTTCGCTGCAGGCGATAACAGGCTGGCCCTGGGATTTGAATATACTTCAAGGGTACTGCTTGGTGAGAGACCCTTCAGTTACGGCGTCATATCCGAAAGAAGCCTCGAACCTGCGGGTGATTATGAGCATGTATACAGGCACTACAAGTCTGCCGGAACTGAGATGAAATACACCGGCATTATAGCCGATTCACTGCGGAGCAGATCGCCCAGGACTGTACTCATTGCTTCCAGGGCTCCTTCGGCTAATTCAGCGAGTACAGCCAGCCAGGCTAAGCCTGTATCTATTGCCTACCCTGCAGGAGCCCTGTCGTTACCTCCAGCTGGCATCACAGGCGAACATATTTCAGTTCTACCGGGCGAGTCTGTGCAAAAGGCTCTGGACTCTGCTGCAGGAACGAGCAGGACCGTACGGCTGAAGAAAGGAGTACATATACTTCCTTCAACTTTGCAACTCAGGTCGGATATAACAATTGCAGGAGAAGGAAATGAAACCATACTTTTTCTTGATCCCGCCTCAGGACTCAGGAATGCAGTCGAAAACGGGCAGAGCAATCTCCTTAACGTAACTTTGCGTGACCTGGTAGTTGAAGGGGCTAACACAACTGGGAATGTCACAGATCCTAATTCAGTACGATCATTCAGGAATATTGCAAATCGCGGCGGAATTATCCTGAGGGGGGAACGCAGAGGCTCCATCAAGAATATTCAATTCATAAACATCACTGTCAGGAACTGCACCTTCAATGGTCTTGAGATCGACGGTGCCGAAGATTTGACAATCAGAAACTGTGACCTGAATGAAAACGGGTCAGGAGTCGTTCCGGGGCCAAAACTTCAGCACAACCTGCTTATAAAAAGGTCCGGGGATATCGAAATCACAGGGTCACGCCTTGACGGTTCTCCTTTTGGCGCCGGTATATCACTATCGGAATGTTCTGATGCGGAAATCACAAACTGTGAAATTGCAAGAAACTCCTTATCCGGGATACTGATAGCAGAATCGGATAATATCGATATCAGGGGAAACCTGATTGAAGCAAATAACGGCAGCGGCATAAGGGCTGAGTTTTTGCATAAAGGATCGGAAATAATCAGGATAAGCGATAACCTGATCCATTACAATGAAAAATTCGGTATAGAAACCTATGCCGTAAGAAAGATGACAGAAACATCGAACAGGATGCAAGGCAACGGAACATCCGAAATACAGGTAAAAACAAGTGATCAGCGGGAGCTGATAATTGAATAGCAGCCTGTTGTTAACTTATTGCATATGGCAGAACTTTTCAAACCACTAAAGGGGAAGCTCTTGTGCCTGCTATGCCCGCATGAATGCCTGCTCAAAAAAGGCAGGACGGGGATTTGCGGAGTCAGAAGAAGCAATGGCATCAGCATTGAACTCCTGACATATGGTGTAATTTCAGGTTGTGCCTTCGATCCTCTGGAAAAGAAACCGCTTTATCATTTCTTCCCCGGAATGCATATCCTTTCAGCAGGGTCTTATGGCTGTAACATGAGATGTGATTTTTGCCAGAACCATTACATATCGCAGAATGTTCCTTCTGAACCTGGAAAGTCAACTTCCCCCCTGGCCTTATGCAATATGGCTACGGGCAGGAAAAACAATGCAGGAATTGCTTTCACATATAACGAACCTGTTATCTGGTTTGAATTCGTACGCGACACTTCAATTCTCGCCAGGGAAATGGGTCTCAGGACTGTGGCTGTGAGCAACGGTTACATCAGGATGAAGCCGCTTCAGGAAATGACAGGCTTTATTGATGCATTCAACATCGACCTTAAAGCCTTTGACGATAATATTTACAGGGCCCTTACCGGTGCAAAGCTGGACCCGGTGCTTGAGAGCCTTAAAATAATTGCCGCCAGCGGCAGGCATCTCGAGATAACAACACTTGTAATTCCAGGTCAGAACGACAGTGAGGCCGGGATGAGAAGGCAGTGTTCCTGGATAAGCGGGGAACTTGGCAGGGAGGTCCCCCTGCACCTGTCGAGATATTACCCGATGAACAAGCGATGCGATCCTGCTACATCAACTGTGCAACTCCTTAGTCTTCATTCTGTTGCTTCAGAATATCTCGACTATGTTTATACGGGAAATACAGACACTGTCAGCGGGCAGAATACAAATTGTCCCTCATGCGGAACTCTGCTTACCCGCCGCCGCAGTTACGACATAAAGCATGTGAATGTTGATGATTCCGGCTCTTGTTCCCGGTGCGGGAAAAAGGTATACAGCTATTTTACCTTGATGTAATCTTGCTGAGCCTTGTAAAAAGCTTGTCCACACCCTCGTTCATATTCTTTTCCACTGCCTTGTAATAGGCCCTTATGAGCTTGGGATTGCCTGCACCGTCAGGGTTATTTACCCTTGCGATAAGATCATTCCTCAGATCCACTGCTTCGGCAATAATTGACGATAACTCATCTATATTTTCTCCGGGATGCATGTCGGAATAAATAAAACAATCCGAAAGGAGTTCATATACAAGGTAATCAATATCTTTTTTAAGGTCTCTCCTGCTTGACATGATAATATTTGATTATTGAGTAAGTTATACAAATATACTAAAAAAAATTACCCGCCGAAACTGCCTGGAAAATCCTTTATGAACCTGCTTATGCTCCTTTCTGCCTCATAAACATATAGTCTCCTCAGGCGGGCAACCAGGGGCAACGAAGCATCGAACGCAAATTCACCAAGGGAATTGAAGGGTAAAACCATCGGGGATGTCCCGGTCATAAAAGCACCGTCATAGGCGCCAAGATTATCAACATTTACACATTCAAAGCTGACAGGTATACTTTCTGACCTGCATATTTCAAGCACATATTTTCTTGTAATACCCAGAAGCACATAACTATCCGGAGCTGTAAAAAGCGTCCCGTTTTTTATGAAGAAGATATTCGAGCGGCTTCCTTCAGTAATTCTCTGTTCATTGTTGACAAGAACGGCCTCGTATGCCCTGGCGTGCAGGAGGCTGAAGTATATATCTTTCCGTAGCTTCTGATTGATTACTTTTGATTCAGGGTCATTTCGCATTGCATTGAAAAGTATTCCCCTTACTCCGTTCCTGTACTGGGCCTCCGTGGGAAAAAGCGGCTTAATGCAATATATAAGCGAAGTACTGACATCCCCTGTGTAATTGAAAACTATCTTCACGTTGACATCCCGTTTCCGGTTTGTCCTGACAATCCTTACAATCTGTCTGCAAGTCTCATCCAAGTCAAGCAGCATCTTTCTTCCCTTAAGCCGGGCACTGGTTTCGAGTCGTGAAAAATGATCATTGAAGAACAGCGGTATTCCATTCATGACCCGTATTACCTCATAAACTGATTCGCCTTCATAGACATTAGTCTCTTCGAACGAGTCCGAAGGGAGAAATTCGCCATTCCTCACATAGTATTTGCCGAAACATTCATTCATGCCGGTAAAATTCAGACCTAAAAATAGGAAGAAAATTCAGTTGAACTTCAATTCTGTCTATCTTAGCATTCCGAGTGGAGGGAAAATTCCTGATGTATGCAATCATAGACATAGAGACTACGGGGGGAAGCGCAGCGCTGGAAAAAATTACCGAGATCGCCATTTACCAGCATGACGGTGAAAAAATCACAGGTGAGTACAGCACTTTGATAAATCCCGAAAGATCCATTCCCTATTTTATAACCAGTCTCACCGGCATAACGAATGAGATGGTTGAGGATGCCCCGAAATTCTATGAAGTTGCGCGCACAATAGTTGAGATGACTGATGGAAGGACCTTTGTGGCGCACAATGTGAGATTTGATTATTCATTTATCCGGATGGAGTTTAAATCACTGGGCTTTAATTTTAAGAGAACTCTTCTGGATACAGTATCCCTGAGCAGGAAACTTTTGCCCGGTCACCGCTCCTACAGCCTTGGCAATATCTGCAAGGACCTTAACATTATTATTGAAGGCCGGCACAGGGCTGCAGGAGATGCCCTTGCCACAGTTAAGCTGTTTGAGCTTATCATGCTGAGAGACAAGGAAATCAACGGGCTAAAGAACGGTCTGTTAAGGAATTCAAAATCGGCAAAGCTTCACCCGTCACTGAATTTATCAGAACTCGAATCAATTCCTGAAGAGCCAGGCATATATTACTTCTATAATGACAGGGATGATCTGATTTACATAGGAAAAAGCAGGAACCTGCAACAGAGAGTAAGTACGCACTTGTCGAACAACACTTCAGGGCGTGCGATGGAGATGAGGGATATGATAGCGCATATAAGCTGGGAAACAACCGGCAGTGAGCTCATAGCCCTGCTAAAGGAATCCTTTGAGATAAAAACGCACAAGCCTGTATACAACAGGGCCCAGAGAAGAACTGGATTCCAGTGGGGCATTTATACATTTACTGACGAAAGAGGATATTTAAACTTCAGGTATGGCTCTGTGAATGATGACGAGATTCCTGTATCAGTTTTCACATCCCGGGAGAGAGCCAAGGCTAAACTTGTCTCGCTTGCAGAAAACTACTCCCTGTGCCAGAAACTGACGGGACTTTATGAAAGCTCAGGGGCATGCTTTCACCACCAGGTGGGGATATGCCACGGTGCCTGCTGCGGCATTGAAAAATCAGATACTTACAACGAAAGGGCTTACCGGGCCGCAGGTGAATTCATGTTTGCAAGACAGAATTTTTTTATAGTAGACAAAGGACGGTCGGATGATGAAAAATGTGCAGTGAAAATTATAAACGGCAAATTTACAGGCTACGGTTACTTTAATATAAATGAAATGGGCTTCGGGCTGTCAGCCCTTCATGACTGCATAAGGACAGCACCAGACAACCGTGACATACAGGTCATTCTCAAACAGTATCTGAAGGCTAACAGGGTTGAACGAATAATTGAATTTTGATTATATTTGACATATACTGATCTCATAGCAAGATGGCGCTCTTCACACGCACAACCAAAAACCTGATACTGAGAATTGACGAATTTTTCGACGATGTCGAGATCGGGTTGACTGTATTCAGGGAAGGCATCAAGGCCTACCTGGGGAATGATTCAGAAGCATTCCAGAGGCACATTGCCAAGATTGATGCCCTGGAGGGAAACGCGGACAGGCTGCAGCGGACAATTGAAAACGAAATGATAACGAATTCGATTCTGCCACAGCACCTCGGTGAAGTAGTAAAACTTATTGACCAGATGGATGAAATACTGGATACACTTAAAAGTTCATTGAACGAGTTCAGCATAGAGCTGCCCAGTATTCCTGAGTCACTCACCAAAAACTTCCTCAACATTACAGAGGCTTCCGTAAGCTCTGCAGAGGAACTTATACCAGCTGCAAGGGCTTATTTCAAAGCACCTTATACAGTCAGGGAGAAACTCCTTAAGGTTTATTATTTTGAAAGCGAAACTGACAAGCTGACAAGATCAACGAAAAAAACAATATTCCAGGACATGCCTGAACTTGACCTTGCCCATAAGGCTCATCTCAGGTATATAATCCACCATCTTGAGAATATTTCGGACGAGGCACAGAAAGCGGCAGACCTTCTTTCTGCAATGTCTGTAAAACTTATCATGTAATGATCCTGCTTTTTCTGGCCAGCGGGCTTTTCCTTGGATGGTCATTGGGTGCCAATGATGCTTCAAACGTATTTGGCTCGGCTGTTGGGTCAAAAATGATTTCATTCAGGAGGGCTGCCATCATTGCCTCATTGTTTGTCGTACTGGGTGCGGTGTTTCAGGGCTCAGGAACAGCTCAGACACTGGGAAAGCTGGGAGCAGTAAATGCCCTTGGAGGATCATTTACAGTTGCCCTGGCAGCAGCAGTAACAATTTTTGCGATGACAAAGCTCGCACTTCCGGTATCTACCACCCAGGCAATTGTGGGAGCGATAATCGGCTGGAACCTCTTCACCGGAAATCAGACTGACAGCAGATCATTGACGCAGATAGCAGTCACATGGATCACGGGGCCCTTTCTAGGAGCAGGATTTGCAATTGCCCTGTACGCACTCCTGCGGCTGATCAGGAAAAAGGCTGGAATCCATATTCTGAAATTTGAATCCCTGACAAAAACGGGATTGCTTGCTGTGGGGGCATTCGGGGCATACAGCCTTGGAGCAAACAATATTGCAAACGTAATGGGTGTTTTTATTCCTGCTTTCATGCTCCCCCCGCTAAATCTGGGCATTATAACTTTAAACTCCGCCCAGCAGCTGTTCCTGCTTGGCGGTTTCGCAATTGCGGCAGGTATATTGACCTACTCGAAAAAGGTTATGGAGACTGTCGGCAGCAATATTATTGAACTTTCGTCTGAAGCTGCACTTGTCGTGGTACTGGCCCAGTCCATGGTGCTGTTCATATTTTCATCATCAGCCCTCTCCGGGATGGTGGAAAACATAGGGTTGCCGGCGATACCGCTTGTCCCGGTATCAAGTTCACAGGTAATTGTCGGCTGCATAATGGGAATTGGCATCTACAAGGGCGTAAGAAATATAAATTTCAGAATGCTTGGTGAAATTGCGGCAGGATGGATTGCAGCTCCAGTTGCATCAGCTGCACTTGCCTTTTTTTCACTCTTCTTTATGAAGAATATCTTTGGTATCAATGTAGGGACAAAACTGGAAGCCGGAACCTTGCAGAAGTCTGCATTCATGGGCCTTTCAGATCCGAGACTGTCTGAAATTTTCAGGTATGCCCTGCTTTCAATCCTGATTGCAGCCCTTGTGTCAGCCATGGCATACTTCCTGTATGACCGGAAAAGGAAGTCAGAACTGCGCAGGTCAGAAGAAAAATTCTGGATGAATTTGAAGTAGTTCCCTTTTCTGGCGGACAACCTTCAGCTTTTCACTTGAATTGCACAGTCTCAACCTGCAGTAAGCACAAGGAGCATGTCACTATCTTCCGGTGATTCAGCACTAACAAAAATACCATTATCATCGGCTGTTCCCTTGCTCCAGCTATTCCTTACAGGATTGAACCAGCTGACAGCATATTTTACATCAACGGGCTTGCGGATAATGACTTTAGATTTTACGGGAACATAAGCCAGAATAGTCCTGTTGTCCGGGGTCTTCAGAATTGAAATGAATTGATTGAATATAGAATCGCCTGGCTGCACAGCAAGGATATCCTGCGCAGGAAAAAGGTTCCACCATTCGAATTTATTGAAAAAACCAGCCAGGTAACTTACATGTAATGATCCGGGAAGCGATAAGCTGGCTTCCCACGTTGATGTCCATGGAGCATCGCTGTGGTTAAGTATCCTTTCACCTGGCCTCAGCCATGGCCAGATACCATTGGCCCCGTATGTGATTCCTGCAACAGGTGTTGCAAACAGGCTCCAGTAACACGCATTGCGGACATCCTTGTCGCTTATCTGTTCCCTTATCTGCTCGTAATTCGGTTCCATATTGATGAGTGGCCTGGGAGGAAGCTGTGCCCACTGCCTGCTCATCGGCCCTCCGGTTATCCAGGTGACAGTTGGGGCTTCATTGCTGTGACTGCTCTGGTATCCGACAATATCGAGCCATTGTTCGTCCCTGTAGATGTCTCCTATCCAAGATCTACCGCATGGATGCTGAGCTACAATACCCTGGGTTTTACCATCAAAGACTGCGCGGCCGATGGTCTTCCATCTCTGTTCATAACTGCCCGTATAAATTCCATCGCCCCCAAGTGCCCATATCACATGGTTACCTCCATAGCGGGCAACAATATATTTTGCAAGCAGAATAGCCTGGTCATCAGGAAGATAATATCCCGGGCTGAGATCGCGCCCGCTGCCGTTCTGAAGAGCCCAAAGTATCACAGGGACAGCAACAAGTCCATGTTCATTGACCCTGTCTATCTTTTCGTCTATCAGGTCGAAGAAGCGTGGATTGATCCTGATCCTGCCGCTTCCTTCAAAAGCAAGCAGTCCCTTGCTGCTCTTGTCACAGCCCCGCCATTGGGTTGTAACAAGCTGAATGACCGAATAACCGAGCCCGGCCCGGTCGGCAAGGTATTTCTCCCATTCCTCTGCAGTCGATTTCAAGGCCCCGTTCCATGCTGTGCATCCGAGATAAAAGAAAGGGGTGCCGTCAGAATGTGCCAGGTGATACTGACCCGCTTGCCTGATTATACTCCCGTGCCTGTAAATTGACCTGCTGTCAGGCCTGTACTGACAATTGAAACTTCCCTCCCTGCCGTGAAGGCCTTCATTCTTCACATCGGAACAATTCGTTCTGAATTTCCAGGTGCCTGTTTCGGCAGGCATAAACCTTGCCTTCCATATAAGTCCGCCATCCCAGAAGAGATTAACCGTTACAGACCTCCCTGAAGGAGAGGTAAATGTGATGTCGCAGCCTTTCAGATCCTGGACTGGATTTTCATATTCCCTGCTGCTTGTAAAGGACATTTCGAATTTTCTCCATTGCTCAGCCTTCGTATGCTGAGCAGGAAGGAATAGAAAATGAAATGGAATTACTAATAACAGAAGCATTGTTTTCATATACATCAATTTTCAGAATCCAGGTATGAATAGTGTTTTCCATAATACATCATCTGGCCGAGGTAATCATCAGTGTATTGCAATGTTATATCGGCAATTTCACCAGAACTGTTGTACACAGCTGATATATAAGGGTTAACAAAGCCGGTATAAGGAGCAAGGTTAAGTTTTTCATAACGGGCGAGCACCTCATTATGAAGAGTTGCATCAACCCTGATTCCATATTGTTCTACAAGAGCTTTTCCTGATTTGTAATCACCCTCAGATTTAATCCTCTGAACTTCGTGAAGCAGTTGTCCGAAAAGAAGCCTGACCCTCTTGTAATCATTTATCCTTATATACGTTTTCCCATCGCGGATGATTTTTTCAAGTGCACCGCTCCCCCCGGCCTTCTCAAAAACCCAGTGCGAGATAATTGCCCTGCATCGCATGTGAGCCTGTTCGATTTCCTTGCCAGGCATAATCCTTGTCAGCTGAGTAAGAAGCCCGTTTCTAATATATGAATCATAACCTGCCATGGCGGCCTCTGCTGATGGCAGAAGTCCAAGACTGATAATATTATCATCCATCAGGAAGAAAAGTGCTACAAGGTCAGCCCTCGTTTCTTCAAGGGCTGATGCATAATTCCTGAGT
>JALOMK010000312.1 GCA_025455505.1 Bacteroidales bacterium | reverse complement strand
TGCATTACACCTTCAAATACTGATAATAATTAAACCCCAGGTGAATCTGACGGTAATTTTCCGGATGGAACTGAACGAATGAATTCTCCTGAATTCAAAGGACCCAGGGGCAGATGATCCTGTAATGACTATTTTTCAAGAATGCCTTTCAGGTTAACTAGGCCTTTCTCAAGGTCCTTTCCAAGCATCTTTTTGAAGATGAACGAGAAGAGCGACATCGGGAATTTTGATGGACTGTCGAAGATCCAGCTTACAGTTGTACTGTCCTTCCCTGCTTCCGTGACAACGAACGAAGAAGTACCCGTATTTGTCATCGGCCTGAAGAACCTGAGGGAAAAATCTATTCTTTTCCCGTCAACAACTGCCGTAGTCTCCTGTTCCCCCGCGCCGACATTCTTGTTTGTGCTGTCCCAGCTGTAAACAAATCCCACCTTTCCGTCCTCACCCTTATGCTCCTTTTTCATTGAAGGATCAGCCATGTTCCAAACACTGAAATAATCCTGGTTCCTTGTAAAACGCAGGTATTCAAACACATCGCGTGAATTACGATTGACACCGATTGATTTTTCTATTCTCATGGCTGAATTGTTTAAGAATTAGTACAACTAATCGATAAACAACTGAAGCAGAATAAGGTTCACAGAACAACTGCGAATGACCCGGCGAGGCCTGGGGGCGCTATTGACTATTGAATGACATCCGCCAACCGGCGGACAAATGACTACTAAACTATCTTCTTTGCCATCTTCTGCGCCTTCAGCGCCAGCTCGGTCGCAAGGAAGCAGTGCGCCTGGCTCATGGCTGTCTCGGTGCGGTTCACCACATCGCTTACAAGCTGCTCACCGTATGGCATGTGCACCTTTGAACAGTTGAAGTACTTCGTTTCCTTCTGGTTCACAAGAAACAGGTGGTTCCCTCCTTCCCTGCCTGCTATGTCGATGTACTTCCGCATCTCGATATAGCCGTCGGTACCAAGGATGAAAGTCCTGCCGTCACCCCAGGTCTTCAGACCTCCCGGGGTGAACCAGTCGATGCGGATGTATCCCGAGGCATGGGGACTGCGGACGCTCATGTCACCGAAATCCTGGTAGTTCGGATAATCGACAGTGCTGAAGTTGCCGATCTGCGCGAAGTTCACCTCCGCCTCAGCCGAATTTGTATAGAAGAGGAACTGGTCGCACTGGTGCGAGCCTATGTCGCAGAGTATGCCTCCCGCTTTTGCAGGATCGAAAAACCAGTCGGGACGTGTCTTTGGCGACATGCGGTGCGGACCCATGCCTATTGTCTGGACGACCTTCCCGATTGCGCCCTCCTTAATGAGCTCACCGGCCTGTACCGAGGCAGGGTTGCCAAGCCTCTCGCTGTACATTATTGAATAAATCCTTTTTGTCTCCTTCTGGACCTTCCTGACCTCCTTAAGCTGCTCGAGGGTTACAATTCCGGGCTTGTCGGCCATATAATCCTTTCCTGCCTTCATTACCCTGATACCCAGGGGAGCCCTTTCAACGGGAATGCCGGAGCTTGCCACCAGCTGAATGCTGCTGTCGCCGATTATCTCCTCCTCGCTTTGCGCCACTTTCACGTTCGGGTAACTCTTTGTGAAAGCTTTCAGCAGATCGGCTTCCTTTGCATAAACCGATACAAGCTCACCGCCGCCCTGCCTGAGGGCATTGACCATTCCGTAAATATGAGAGTGATTGATCCCGATAACTGAAAAACGGATTTTAGCCTGCGGCGGCACACGCCTGCCGGGTTTAAGAATAATCTCTTCAGGATAGCTCGTCTTATGGAGCGAATGACCGAAAACTTCGGGAGTAAACATTTCTGCTGCGGTTAGTCCTGCTGCAGATGCTGCTGACTGGCGGATAAAATTGCGGCGTTTCATTTTCAGTAATTAAGTTGTTTCAGAAGGATGATACCAAACTTATGAAAAGTTTGCGATGAATCAATCAACGGGGGAAATGTTTCTCCATGCTCTTACTTTTGAATGCCCCTGAACGGCGTCCTGAGCCTTTCCCTTATCCAGGCCTCATCAATTACAATTTTCCAGTTGTCATGTTGTATTGGGAAGCCCGGGAAAAGGGCAAGCGCCGTTTCATAGTATTTAAGAGCCTCCTTTCTCCTGTCCTGCATATCCCGGATATGCCCCATCCACACATACGACCCGAACCTGCTGATGCTTGCAGTATCGGAGGCGGCCCTCTTAAATGCGGAAAAAGCTTCCTTAGTACGGTTGTCGGCGAATAATTTCAGCGCCATCGACCACCAGCCGTTCGACTCGAGCGGGTATCCCTCACAGGCCATGCGGTAGCATTCCATTACCTGTTTTTCATAGCCGCCGCCGTAGGGAATTGCTGAAAGAAGGTCCGTGAGCTTCGAAGCCCTGGCAGCCTCCGCGATGATTAGCGAATCTGTGGCGTCGAAGGTGAAATCAGTACACGTCATGCCGCTGCCTAACCAGGCTGCAATTATTGCAAATACATCGTGCTTCTTGTATGAATGGACTTCCCCCGGGATTATCCTGAAAGTAATCTTGTCGAAACCTGCATTCCTCAGACGGTCGTAAACATAGTGCCCGGTCTTTACAGGCATCGCCTGGTCGTCTTCGCCTATGCACATCAGCAGGGGTATGCCTGCATAAACCAGGTTTGATACCGGGTCATAGGTCTTTGTCTCCTTGTCGATGTAGTACGACTCCCAGTCGGCAAAGCCGAAACCGTAGGGTTTTGACTTCTTGTATTCGTTTTCGAATTCCGTCTCGTCCATCGCCTTGAGTTCTTCCTGGATGGCGCATAATTGCTTCATCTCGGTTAATAGCTGTTCGTCGGTGAGTTTCTTGAGCTTCCTGTAAACATCTGATTTCCCGAAGTTATCGATCGACATCGTTGAACAGTCGCAGAGGCTGGCTGCCGATCCCAGGAGGACACATGCCGAAGGCTGGTCCTTCAGCATCCCCAGCACCTTGCTGGCAACTATGCTGCCTTCACTGTAACCGACAAGAACAAGGTCATCCATGCTTCGGATAATGCCTGTCCTCTTCAGCTCATTTATATAGTAAATAACATCAAGGGTAAGGTCGGCGAAAGAGGGCCTCGGGATGCGTGTCGGATAAACATAACTCCTTTTCGCCATAGTGGCAACCGTGAAGCCCTTCATTGCCATGACCGAAATGAAGCGGTAATAAAAATCCTGCTTCGCGGATATCATCCTTCCTTTTGAATCCCAGTTAGCTCCAAGGTATCCCTTCTCGTCCGAGGGAGTGCTGCCATTGATGAAGAGAAGCACCTTCCCGCTGTTGTTCGCGGGGCGGATCACCTGTGCCGGCAGTTTGGTGTAGTCGTAATGGGCTTCCGGACCAAAGAAATCGTACTCCGTGCCCATGTCGAGCAGTTTGCCGTTTTTGTCCACAATGCTGAGGTCGACGGCCGCGCCGCGCGAGTGCATC
>JALOMK010000311.1 GCA_025455505.1 Bacteroidales bacterium | reverse complement strand
TTTTGGATTAGCCGGGACCTCAGCTTTTCTTTCCTATTGAAACAATGTTCCTGGAAATAGCGTAGATCACTAGTCCCGACTGGCTCCTGATGCCTGTTTTCTGGCTGATGTTCTTGCGATGGCTGATTACAGTATGAATGCTTATGTTCAGGGCTTCGGCTATCTCCTTGTTCGATAATCCGCCTGAGAGGCATTTCAGCACTTCGGTCTCCCTTTCGGAAAGTGTCTTTGAGTCGCCGGTGTTCCCTGAAACTGCCTTGCGGATTGTTTTCGAGAGCAATTCTTCCTCACTGCTGTCGATCCTTACGGTTTCATCGAACTCATTTATCAATTCCTGGCTTGCAAGTGCCGAAGCCAGGCCTATCCATCTGGAAGTGGAATAGATTTTCCTGAGGCTGCGGAGATTTTTGATCCTGTTTTGGACCAGGCTGAGGTTTGCAATTATTAGCCCCTGCTCCTGTTTCCCGCAGAGACTGAAATTATCGAGGTCCTTATATCTGACTATCCTTAGCTGCCCCTTTTCCCTGAGCATAATGCGGCAAATGCCTTCGAAAAGAATATCGGAGGATTCAATTATGAAGATATTCTGAATGTCATTTTGCATTGCCGTTTCTCATTTCAGCTTTCCGGGCCAGTGGAATTAGTATAAGTTCCTCTACCATGCTGTGCACTTTCAGATCGTACTCAAGCTCGAACAGCGATTGAAGCAGCTTCCTTCTTAATTGTATGCTGTTTCTGATAGTTATATGCTTGAGCAGGAGATTCATAAGGTCTTCGAGTTTAAGCTCTATATCGCTGTGGTGCTCAAGGTAGACCATTGCGGAAAATTCATTGGCAGCGCCGTAGTTTCCTTCAGCAACCGAATCGAAATAGGGGAAAGCTGTTTTTTCCTCATAATCGAGGTGCTCAATTACTTCAGCAAAGTAATCGTTGAAGAACTTTTCAACCATTTCGAGTTCAAGCGATCCCTCATTTTCCTTAAGGGAGTGGATATAGCTTGTTATCTCAGGGTATTTCTCATTCTTGTAATACGAATGGCTGTTGCGTAGGTAATTAATGAGGTGAGGGATATCAGAAACCTGCAGTTCATAGCGCTTATCCAGGGGGTGCCCCATGTAGAGGCTGCAGATTGTGATGAAGACCCTTTCGTCAGTGTTGCTGATTGTACAGATATCCCGTACGCTGTTTTCATTGAGGGCTTCCCTAATCCCGAAATGTTCGAGCAGAAGAAGCAGAGAGGGATTTTCTCCCACTAATTCCGCAACCTTCATTTCGGGTCTTAAAAAAGACCTGCCTGTAATATTCATTTCTGACATGTTTATTATTAATGCGGCAGTCGCAAAATTGTTCATGTGGGACCCCGATATTATTTCCTGATAAAAAATCACACAAAAATAATAATACAAAAAGACCATATAGTCTTATATAATAAAAATATTATATATTTGCAGCATAAACCTGAACAGGAATTCTGGTTGTAAATCTTACAGCAGTATAAACAGTCCGGCTCAATCGGGGTGTAAACATTATAATTATTTGAATAAGCTGAATATTAACAAATCAATCTGACAATGAAAACTAGAAAATTATGGATTGGATTTATTACTGTAATGACAGTGTCATTTGCAGTATTGCTCTATTACGGGAGGGAGATATACAGGCAGGCTCCTCCCATTCCAGACAAGGTTGTAACAAGCAGCGGTACTGTTCTCTTTACCGGTCAGGACATTAAGGATGGCCAGAACGTATGGCAATCGATGGGCGGCCAGGAGATGGGAACCGTCTGGGGCCACGGTGCATACCAGGCTCCTGACTGGAGTGCCGACTGGCTTCACAGGGAAGCCTTATACATTCTTGAAAGGCTTGCACTCACAAATGACGGAACCTCTTTCGGGAACCTTAGTGAGGAAAGACAGGCGGCTCTTAAGGTAACTCTGCAGAAGGATCTCAGGAGAAATACATTTGATGCTGCCTCGAATACTATAACAGTTTCGGAGCTAAGGGCTGGGGCAATTGCCGCAAACAGCCTTTACTACGGAGGCCTTTTTACCGATGATCCCGCAAGGGATGCTGAAAGAGATGCATACAGCATTCCTGAAAACTCACTTAAGGACCCTGAAAGAGTGCGGCAGCTTAACGCCTTCTTTTTCTGGATATCATGGGCCTGCGTAACAGAACGCCCCGGGCAGGATATAACATATACAAACAACTGGCCTGCAGAAGACCTTGTAAATAACAGGCCTACGGGAGCCTTGCTTTTGTGGACAGGCTTCAGCGTCATTATGCTCATAGCAGGAATCGGACTGATGTCGTGGTTTTACGCGAAGCGCAGGGATGAGGAGATCCATGAGACAATGCCGGTATCATTTCCGCTGAAGAATGAGATACAGACACCGTCACAGAAAGCAATCCTCAAGTATTTCTGGATAGTTTCGGCTCTCCTGCTTGTACAGGTAATCATGGGAGTGATCACAGCGCACTATACAGTGGAAGGCCAGTCCCTCTATGGAATTCCGCTTGCGAAATTCCTGCCCTATTCAATATCACGCACATGGCATATTCAGATTGCAATATTCTGGATAGCCACATCATGGCTTGCCACAGGACTTTATTATGCTCCTGCAATTTCAGGTGTTGAACCCAAATACCAGAAACTGGGTGTTAACTTTCTGTTCGGTGCCCTGCTTTTAATAGTGCTGGGCTCACTGGCAGGCCAGTGGATGGGTGTCATGCAGAAGCTTGGTCTTGTCGGGAACTTCTGGTTAGGGCACCAGGGTTATGAGTATGTTGACCTTGGCCGTTTCTGGCAGCTCTTTCTCTTTGTCGGGCTGGTGATCTGGCTCCTGCTTATGGGCAGGGCAATATGGCCGGCCCTGAAGCAGAAGTCCGAAAGCAGGAACCTACTGATACTCTTCCTGATCTCCACTGTTGCAATTGCAGCATTTTACGGTGCCGGACTCATGTGGGGGCGCCAGACAAACCTTGCTATTGCCGAATACTGGCGCTGGTGGGTTGTACATCTCTGGGTTGAGGGCTTCTTCGAGGTATTTGCCGCAGTGGTGACAGCCTTCCTTTTTGTCAGGATGAAAATAGTGAGGGCAGCAACAGCAACCACTGCAGTTCTCTTTTCGACGATAGTATTCCTTTCAGGAGGAATTCTTGGAACTTTCCATCACCTTTATTTTACAGGGACGCCAACGGTTGTCCTTGCCCTTGGCGCAACTTTCAGCGCACTTGAGGTCGTTCCACTGGTTTTACTGGGCTTTGAAGCATGGGATAACCTGAAGCTTTCGAGGAGCAATGATTGGATAAAGGCCTATAAATGGCCGATATACAGCTTCATTGCAGTTGCATTCTGGAACCTGGTGGGTGCCGGTGGTATCTTCGGATTCCTCATCAACCCTCCGATTGCACTTTACTACATGCAGGGACTCAACACAACTCCCGTTCACGGTCATACTGCACTTTTCGGAGTATATGGAATGCTGGGAATCGGCCTGATGCTTTTCGTGCTGCGCGACATGGACAAGGAGTCGGTATGGAATGAGAAATGGGTGAAATTTGCATTCTGGAGCATTAACATAGGACTTGCAGCCATGGTGCTTATAAGCGTTCTCCCCGTTGGTCTGGCACAGACAGTTGCAAGCGTCAGGGAAGGTCTCTGGTTTGCAAGGTCAGCCGAGTTCATGCAGCAGCCTCATATAGTCACATTCAAGTGGCTGAGGATAATCGGTGACACAATATTCACCGCAGGAACAGTGGCCCTGGCCTGGTTCATCTTCGGACTTGCCGGAGGATGGAGCCTGAAGAAGAAATAATTCATTAATCATAGTTCAATGTGCGTCCTGTTGGCTAATTTTGCCTTCAGGACGCTTTTTTTCCTTTATGTGCTATAAATGGACCGGCCTGATAAACCTGAAATTGACCCGGACGGGCATGGCGCTCAGAGGGGGAGGATAAGGATAACTGTTACCTTGCTCTATTTCAGCATGGGACTTATGTTTGCCTCCTGGGCAAGCAGGATCCCCGATATAAAGACAAAGCTTCACCTGAACGATGCTGTCTTCGGGACCATCCTTTTTGCAATGCCTGTTGCCCAGTTTCTTATGATGACAGTGTCAGGCAGGCTTGTTACACGATTCGGAAGCCGCAGGATCGTGCTTCTGGCTCTCCCTCTTTATGCGCTTTGTCTTGCCAATATAGGCCTTGCTTCCAGGGGCTGGCAGCTTGCAGTTGCCCTCTTCCTGTTCGGAATAGCCGGGAATATGTGCAATATCTCGATAAATACACAGGGTGTTGCCGCGGAAAAGCTGTATCACCGGCCGATAATGGCTTCCTTTCACGGAGGCTGGAGCCTTGCCGGATTTACAGGGGCTCTCATCGGCCTGATTATGATCAATCTGAAGATAATCCCCCTCTGGCACTTTGTAACAGTGATAATCCTTGTTTGCGGCGTAATACTGTTCAACCGCAGGTATATCATGGAGGTGAAACAGCCTTCCGTAAGGGAATCACAAAAGAAAAAGTTTTTCAGCATGCCTGACAGGAACCTCATGGGACTCGGGCTTATAGCCTTCTGCAGCATGGCTAGCGAAGGCGCCATGTTCGACTGGAGCGGGATCTACTTCAAGGATGTAGTCAAGGCGCCTGCTTCGTTAGTGATTCTTGGTTACACTTCCTTCATGGTGATGATGGCCTCGGGCCGCTTCATGGCCGACAGGGTTACAATGATGATCGGCCGGCAGAAGCTTCTCCGGATCTGCGGTGTGATGATCTCGGGCGGCCTATACCTTGCTGTTTTATTCCCAAACCTCGTTACTGCCACAATTGCTTTCATGATAGTGGGCCTTGGGGTATCAAGTGTTGTGCCTTCGGTGTACAGCGCCGCGGGGCGTCAAAACAAAGTCCCACCGGGTATTGCCCTTGCAACAGTGGCAAGCGTGAGTTTCCTTGGCTTCCTGATGGGGCCTCCCATGATAGGCTATATATCGCAGGCTTTCGGCCTTAGATACTCCTTCGCCGTAATAGGCATCTTCGGCCTTGGAATAACGCTTATGGTTCCCCGTATCAGGCTGCTCAGCCAGTGAAAGGAGCTCAGTTCACGTATGTCAGTCCGAAACCGAAACCGAACAGAGGATTCTCAGAGTCATAGGGAAGATCCTCCTTCTGTTCCTCCACAGCCTTCATTGAGGAAGGCAACTCCACCGGAAGTTTCCCTCCCGGCCTGAAATCTCCGAATACTATGTCGAGTATTGCCTTGTCCCTTGCCCCGAAGTCCGCAAGCAGTCCCCTGCTTGCCGAAGCTATCTCAGGAATCACTGCGGGCCTGTCGAGATATATGTCAACAATTGAAGGCACCTTTGAGAGGAGTTCAAGGATTTCTTCCTTCTCCTTACCCTTGAAGTCAAGATCGCCGCTGCTGAACAATAACCCAAGCGGACCTGCACCCCTGAGGGGCTGCCTGGGGGCACGGAGCCTTATTATTGCAAAATCGGCATCTTCGGGTTTGTCAACTACGGTTCCGAATTCCCCTGCTACAACGGGGTCTATATTGAGGACATATATCTTTATGCCCTTTTTCAGAGGC
>JALOMK010000034.1 GCA_025455505.1 Bacteroidales bacterium | reverse complement strand
CATAAAAGTCTCCCGCTATAAGAGAAGGCATAGAGCACACCGGTTGTATCAGGCATTCCAAGAAGAAACAGTTTATCCTTGCCGATTCCTGCACTTCCATGCCCGGCACCCAGACCTTCATACGACCACAGCATCTGCGGTCCGTTGTCGGGCCATTTCTTCAGTAATCCTGTTTCTGAATAAATGCCATTGCGATATGGTCCCCTCCACTGAATTCCCTGACCTGTCAAATATCCGGCTGAGAGGAAGGATGTCAGCCATAGAATACAAACTGCTCTAATTATCATAAACTGAATAATATATTTGAGCTCAAATTTATTAAATATCCGATAGCAGACCTGAAATCAGGGCCGCATCAACTTCCTTGTCAGGATTAAAATCAGAGCTATTCATATAATCAAGAATTGAAACCTTAAGCTGCTTCGAGACTGATCTGTCTTCTGCAAGTTCATTAAAGTCAACACTGCAAACAAACAGTTTGCCGCCATTCACCCTGGCTTCGAATGCCAGTGCCAGACGGCGGTTCTCGAACCAGGTATCGACAGGCTGGATCAGAGGCCTGAGCGTGGCCGGAAAACCATTGAGGATCATTGCCTGCGAATGGCTGACAGGATCCCACCACTGCCAGTTGCTGTGATACTCCGTCGGGAATTTCCTGAACAGGTGATGGGATGGTTCGCACAGAATCCCCAGGGTATGAGGTGGCTGGTTGTTTGTCCATGCAGTGTTCCAGAAAATGCTGGAGAACCCTATGGCTACTTTGGCTCCCTTTTCTTTACCCACCTTCCCGCAGGCAAGAAGAAGAACCGATCCGCCATTCCTGAGTACCGATTGAGTCCGCGAATCGAATCTCTCTGTTACATAAACCTTGCCGGGTTCCGCGTCCTGTTCAGAGGGGTAGACCCAAAAGTCCCACCGGTTTACAACCTCTGTGTTTCTGACAGACACTTCAAATGTATATTTCCCCGGCGCTTCGACCGATGAAAGATTCATGCTGACTGATGACACCGGGAAGCAGTTGCCAATCGGCAACTCTTCGATGCTTGTACTGTCGGAGAAAATAACCTTTGCGCGGCTATCGGTTATTTTCGATATTATCATACAGCCTTGTAATGGCTTAGCACCGAAATGAGCCATTTCTACTTCGGCCCTGAAAGATTCTTTGTTTGAATAAACATGTTTTGCCATCCTGGCCAGAGGTACGGTCTGGCTGCAGAACATCCTGAACTCTTCCGGTGTGACGTAGCCCTTTGATCCGAAGAAAGGATTCAATATGCCCACCAGCGCAGTACCCTGTCCGGGGAAGTCATGAAGCTGCAGCAGCTGGAATCCCGCGAAGCCCGGTGTCCGGAGCGCTGCCTCTATGTCGGCCTTGTAGCAGAGCACCTGCAGCTTACCCGAGGCCATCAGAAAATCTGCAGCCTGTACTCCCATGTTGTTTTCAGTGAGAGTCTCCCTGAATATTTCGAAGTTTGTCGCCTTCAGGGGCCCAGTATATTTTTCAATCTCCGTGAAATCGGGATAAGCGCACCACTGTCCTATCTCATGGCTCACAACAGGCACCTGCCAGCGCGACACAAAATCTTTGAAATCGTACATAGTCTGGGGGGGAGCGGAATTTATTATGCTCTTAAGTCCTGCACCCCAGTGCTGTATCCTGGGCTCCGGTGTAAGATGGTACTCATTTTCAGGTATCAGGGGCCAGCCTGCCGCTGAAGTGTAAACATGCCTGTTGTCCTTTGCCTTCCAGTATTTTACAAGATCACCGAGAAAGGCAGCCTGTTTGCTCCCGGCGGGCTCGTTTCCATATGCAAGCATGCAGAAAGAGGGGTGACTACCGTATTCCTTCAGGATGCGTTCCCCCTCGGCTATTATGAACCTGTCGGTTTCAGTGCCGTCGCCTATCGTGGCGCCCTGGTTAGCCCAGGAGCTGCATTCTATATGGAAATAAATGCCAAGCCTGTCTGCAGCGTTAAAGGCAGCCTCCGGAGGACAGTAGGAATGGAACCTTACATGATTCAGTCCATAGTCGCGGCAGGTCTGAAGCACGGAAACCCATGAGGAGTCATCGCAGGGTGGATACCCCGTCAGGGGGAAGATGCAGCACTCAGTTGTCCCTCTCAGGAACACGGGAGTCCCGTTTACTGCAAACCTTGTTCCCTCAGCCCTGAACTCCCTCATGCCGAAGGTTTCATCCGCAGAGTCAGCAAGCCTTCCTCCTGCCTTCCTGAGTTTAACTGTGAGCCTGTACAATGAAGGGTTGAATTCGCTCCATAACTGCGGATCCTCTCCCATGGGATAATCAATCGCTGCAGCTGTGCCTTCAGAGCTGAAAGCCAGCTCCCTCTTAAATCGTTTTATCCTTCCGCCGGCAGCGCTGTTGAAGCTTTCAGCCTGAATATCGATCTTCCCTTTGAAAGTTAACTTTCCCGGGTTCCTGAGGGAAACTATCACCCTGGCCTTTCCTGCCTTAAGATCGGGAAATACTGCAATGTTATCGATATAAATCTCCGGAAGCGCCCTCAGCGAGATATCTCCGGCGATGCCGTTCCAGTTCGACTGGGTGTGATCGCTCACGCTGTGCGAATTCACCCCGATCGGAATTTTCATCCTGTTGTCGACTCTTATGCTGACAAGGTTCTTTCCCTCACTGACAAGCTCAGTTATATCGAACTGGTGAGGTACGGCGAGGCTGTTTTCGGTTCCTGCCTTTTTGCCGTTGACAAATACTGTCGTTTCCCAGTGCGGCCGTTCCAGAAAAAGCACCACACGCATGTCGTTCCAGTCCTTCGGAATGTCGACTTCCTTCTGGTACCATGCCGCACCCTTGTAGTATTTCACGGGTTTCAGCCAGAAAGGGATCTTTATGTTTCCTTCCTGGCGATATTTCGCGTAGCGGGGATCGGTGAAGTATGACCTGTCGACGATATCGCCTGTCCAGGGAGTGGATAGAGTCACCTCGTCGCCCTTGCCGTTCTCAGCCATGGAGCCAGGAAGAATAATAGTCTCCGGGGAAAGTGTTTCGAACCATTTTTCATCCTCTCCCCTGTCGAGCGAGTCGGTCCTGAAGCGCCATTCACCGGAAAGGTCAATTGTGTCGCGATGTCCTGTATTGCAGGCGCTTAAACACCAGATTATCAGAAGCAGGTACAAGAGTTTCTTCATAATAAGAAGTTTTTAAGGAGGAAAATATTTCCGGATTTATTTTTTATACGGAAAATTTTTCCTGGTTTATTTTTTCCGTATGATCAGATTCCCTGTTCAATCTGTTCAAGCGTTTTTCCCTTTGTTTCAGGCAAACGCCTGTAAATAAATATAAACCCAAGTACGCAAATTACCCCGTAGAGCCAGAAGGTGCCCGATTCCCTAAGCACTTTGTTCAGAAGCGGGAAGGTGTATGTCAGGATGAAACAGGCTGCCCACAGCGCGAAAGTTGCAATGCTAAGTGCAAGTCCCCTGACACGGTTGGGGAAGATCTCCGAGAGTATCACCCAGGTCACGGGAGCGAGTGTCATTGCGTAGCAGGCAATTGCTGCGACAACGCAGATGAGCAGCGGAAGACCCTGTATGCCTGTATAATACATTGCCCCGGTGAGTGCATAGATACCGGCAAGGCCTCCTGCGCCGATAAGCATCAGCGCTTTACGGCCAAGCCTGTCAACAGTGAACATCCCCACAAAGGTGAAAACGAGGTTCACGCTTCCAGTTATGACTATGTTGAAGAGGATGTCCGACACTTCGTAGCCTGCACCACCGAAAATCTCCTGCGCGTAGTTGAAGATGACGTTAATCCCGCACCATTGCTGGAACACTGCCAGTACAATACCTGTTACAAGGATGCTGAAAACCGCCGGTTCACGCAGCATCCTGAATCCTCCCGGGGCATGCTTCTCATTGGAAAGCGTCGCCGAGATCGCATCGAGTTCGTTCCTGGCATAGGCATTTCCTCCTGCCCTTTCAAGTATCCTGAGTACCTTCGGGTGGTTTTCCTTTTTCCGTGCCAGCCACCTGGGGCTCTCGGGCACAAGCCCCATGAGACTGAAAAACAGCAGTGCCGGGAAGGCACAGGCATAGAACATCCAGCGCCAGCCAAACTGGCCGTTCCACGAAGCTGCAATTTCGGCAATCCCCGCGCCGTCGGGGACCGGACGTGCTATTCGCCAGTTGATAAGCTGGGCGGCCAGGATGCCAATCACAATTGTCAGCTGGTTCAATGATACGAACCTGCCGCGGGCCTGTGCAGGAGTTATCTCGGCGATGTACATCGGCGAGAGGTTCGAGGCGAGGCCTATGCCTATGCCTCCGAGTATCCTGAATAATATAAAAGCACTTATTGTGGCGGCAGCCCCTGTGCCCAGCGAAGCGGCAACAAAGAGTCCGGCCGCAAGCAGGAGAAGCTTTTTCCTTCCGTACCTGTCGCTGAGCCAGCCCGAGATCACGGCGCCGATCAGGCAGCCTGCCAGGGCGCAGCTCATCACCCAGCCCTGCATGAAAGGATTGCCGGAAATACCAAAATAGGGCTCGTAAAAGGGCTTCGCCCCGCCGATAACAACCCAGTCGTAACCAAAAAGCAGCCCTCCCATCGCCGAGATCAGCGAGATCCCTATCAGGTAATTCCAGTTGTATCTGTTGTCAGTCATAATTTACTGCACAGTGCATGGGGCGCGGGGTATGCGGTATGAGGCATGCGGTATGAGGTTTGAGGCTCGAGCAGTGAGGTATGCGGTATGAGGCGTGGGGCAAGGGGCAAGGGGCATCATAGTTCCCTGAGGGTTTCGAGCATTGCAACTACATTTTCGAAAGGCACATTGGCCTGGATGTTATGAACTGTGTTGAAGACAAAGCCTCCGTTTTCGTTCAGGATGCCGCACTGTCTCTTCACCTGTTCCCGTACCTCTGCCGGAGTGCCGAAGGCAAACACGCCCTGCGTATCAACACCTCCGCCCCAGAAAACAAGCTTGTCACCATAATTCTTTTTCAGCTTCCTGGTTTCCATGCCGGCCGCATTTATCTGTACCGGATTAATTATGTCAAAACCGGCATCAATGAAGTGACCCAGCAGCGGCTCCACGGCACCGCACGAGTGTTTGAATGTCTTCCAGCCTGTATTTGAATGGATCCAGTCGTTAACCTTGCGGTAATAGGGCAGCCAGAGCCTGTCAAAGGTTTCCTCGGAGCAGAATGTTGAATTCTGTGTTCCGAAATCGGTTCCGCAGGTAAAGACAACATCTATCCTGTTTCCGATCACAGAGTGAAGCCGCCTGAGGTTCTCTATCGCAATGTCAGTCTGCCTGTCATAGATCTCCCTCACATAATCTTCTCGAATCAGGGTAGATATGTACCACTCCTCAACGCCCCTGATGCCTTTCGGATCTTTAAGATTCAAGCCCGGAACAAGGGCTATGTCGCCAAGGGCTGTACCGCCGAGGGAGGCCACAACTCCGCGCTGTGAACCCCCGACAGTTGCCGAAAGATTCTTCCAGTAGTCGAGGTCTTCCGCAGAAACCGGGGTGAACTCTTCAAGGTTTTCCTCTACCTTCAGTGCCGCATCGTCAACAGGCTTCTGCCTGTCGAGCGCGTCAAAGAAATATCCCGTTTTGGGCATCATGGCACAGGGAGGCACCGACGTATCTCCTTCAGGGTAAATGAGTATGTCGCCGTTTGCAGTAAAAGTATAATTGAAATCTTCCGGGAACATCACCTCCTGGCCCCACAGGGTCCTGTGCACCTTCCACCCGCGGTTCGGAATGCCGAACATGTTTTTGGCCCCGTAGAGACCGATAATATCTATTCCCATCGCATCGAGCAGGTCGGGCTCGATTTCGCCCAGCATCTGGTAGGGTTCGGTAACCTTTACAGGCTTGCGCTCCAGGCCAAAATGATCTCTCAGCTTATCTACAACCAGGACATGTATCCCCGTTACTCCCGTTGAACCAAAATCCACCACCACCCTGTCGGGCTGCCTGTGATTCAGAGTTTTAAGAAAATTCTCCTTTGATGTACTCATATAATGATTATTTGGGCATAGGAGGAAGTGACCAGCCGTCCCTGTAAGTGTGCTTAATATATTCTGACGCAGCCCGTGAAGCATTGAAAGAGGCAAACTGCCTGTCGAATGTCGGGTGTCCGTCTGTGACGCTGAACCTGTCCGATGTTACTATCTTCAGGTCATCCGACGCCCCGATGTTTGTAAACTGCATCCCCGGTCCGTCCCAGTGCAGGGCTTTGTTGAGCGACTGAAGCCTTACTGCAAGCACGCCGAGAAGCACCATCTCATTGAAAGGGCCGGCATAAGAAAAGGCCGAGGAAGTTTCTGTCCGGCTATCGGGACTCTCCTTGCATGCTCTTATCCAGTCCTGCTCATGAGGACCGTCGGGATAAAATACCTCGCCTCCGGGGATCCTCCTGAGGTAGGGCTTAACATCCGGTACCCGTCCCGAGAGCAGGCGGGGGTAATAACCGCCGCAGCCACACATCAGGATATCTTTTGAACCGATGAAGAGGCATCCTCCAAGCCCGTCTTTCATAAGGTTTTCTCCTTCGGGAAGGATGTCGGAGAGATTCGGAAGTAATCCTCCGTCGTACCAGCGCACCTTAACCGGGGGCATTGCAAAACGCGGCATATTATCTCTTGCAGGAAATGAGAATTCCACTGTTTCGGCATGAGGCGCCGACTCGGTGTTAATCAATGTTGAGCTGCCGCGCACCTTTTCGGGGTAGCCGAGTTTCAGCGCCCTGAAGACAGGGTCGAGCACATGGCAGGCCATGTCGCCGAAGGCTCCTGTTCCGAAATCCCACCAGCCCCTCCAGTTCCATGGGGTGTAGATCTCGTGGTATGGCCTCATCGGTGCCGGACCGATGAAAAGGTCCCATTTCATTGTTTTCGGCACCGGCATTTCCTTCGCGGGTCTTTCGATACCCTGCGGCCATATTGGCCTGTCGGTCCAGGCGTGGACTTCGCGGATCTCTCCTATTTCGTTGTTCCAAATCCACTCGCAGAGCTGCCGTACGCCGTCGCCCGAGTTTCCCTGGTTGCCCATCTGTGTGGCGACTTTATACTCCGCGGCAAGTTTTGTGAGAAGGCGCGACTCATACACGCTGTGAGTGAGAGGCTTCTGGCAGTAGACATGTTTCCCCATGGTGAGGGCATGGGCGGCGATCAGGGCATGGGTATGGTCGGCAGTAGAGACCATGACGGCATCGAATGATTTGCCCATCTCGTCGTACATCTGTCTCCAGTCGTAATATTTTTTGGCGCCAGGGAACTCATTGAAGCAGGATGAAGCGTATTTCCAGTCGACGTCGCAGAGAGCCACGATGTTCTCTGTCGACATAGCCTTCAGGTTAACATGTCCCTTGCCGCCTATGCCAATGCCGGCGATGTTTAGCTTGTCGGACGGGCTTGTAAACCCGGGTCCGCCAAGAGCGTTACGAGGGATGATTGTTATCCCTGCCGATGCCATGCCGGCCTTTTTGATGAAAGCGCGCCTTGAGTTCATTTGCGATGCTTTATTGTTAAGATGTCTAAATTAATTCCTTGATCTTGACAGACCTGTACCAGACTTTTGTTCCGTGGTTCTGGAGCGATATATGCCCTTCGTCGTACTTGCCCCAGTCGGGGAAGGCTGTCCATTTGCCGCTGTTGCGAAGTTTGTTCCATTCGTCAGAGTACTTGGTGTACTGTACAACTATTTCGCCGTTCAGGATCTGGGTGACCTCGTTGCCCTTTACCATCAGGAAGAGATGGTTCCATTCGCCTACAGGTTTGAAGGGTTTTGCGGCAGGGGGGTACATTGCGTAGTTCGCACCATTGATCTGCCACGGTTCAAGAGTGTCGGGCCAGCCCTCGTGATCGATAACCTGGAATTCGGGGCCCGTTTCATAAGGGAATTTGTAAAGCGTGTCCTCGGCAATCTGATAAATGATGCCGCTGTTCGCTGCGGGAGTGAGCTTGTACTCGAGGCTGAGGGCAAAGTCCTTGTATATTTTGTCAGTTATAATATCCAGACTCTCGGCACCGCCTTCTGTTGTCATTGTAAGGCAGTTATCCTCAATTGTCCAGCAATCGGGAAAGGTTGCCATATTGTAGCCGTGCCAGCCCGATGATGAATGTCCGTCGAAAAGCAGCTGCCAGCCAGACTTGGCTTCAATCCCCGAGAGGCTGTTGGGATCCTTGTTTTTCGAGACCTGGTCGCAGAGGGCTTTCGGGTCGGAGATGTCGGCACCGCCGCAGGAATACAGGAGAAGCGCCACGGCAACAATTGAAAATGATGAGATGAGAGTTTTCATATTCTGAGAATTAAAGGTTAGATGTCGTTATTACGGTCAGGTATGAAAAATAATAAAGTTAATTTAATAATCAAAGGGAATAAAAGAGGGGAATGATTTCTGCAACAGATTTTAGCGTTTACCTACCTTTGCAGAATGAAAAGCGGAGTTCAGATACCGGAACCGTTTCTTTTCAACCCCCTGAAACATCACCTCGGCTTCATACGCCGGTATGTCGACTGCAATTCGTCCAAGACCTGGGGCAATATAAGCAGGCTGAGCGAGTGTGCTTCGGAGGATATAAGGTCGGTGATCCGCGAGATGAAGCACCTCGGGACTTCCGTGATGGATGTTTACAGCGGTGACATGGATGTTCAGGAGATATGTACGGCGATGGGATCGATACTTGAGAAAAGGCAGTTGCTCGGGAAGAAGAGTTATGCAGCCTGGGCGGGTCTTGCGGTGTCGGACTTCAGGATTATCACGCTTCCTGACTCCTCGGAATGGACAGTTAAGTACCACAACAGCGATACCAGGTGGGTGCACTTTTTCCCGGCGAGGTATTCGCAGCACACCTTCAGGGTGAAATCGAACACGCTTAAATCGGCCCTCTTTTACAACATACTTGTGGGGAAGGATTTCATCAGCGCTGATGATTTAAACAAGATAAGGCCGCTCCTGGGATTGTCGCCCGTAAGGGAAGCCACCGATGCCGAAGCCGTTACCGAGATGATCGAGATTCTAAGAAACAGGTAGTGCAGCCGGGGACAACTGGAATAAAAGGAACAGGTAGTGAAGCGCGGGACAAAACTGGAATAATTTGAAGGGCAGGGTAATTCAGACATAGCCGCATGCAATTCATTGAATATTTTTTATGACCTTTATATCCGGAACCGGGTTGCTGTTCCATTTATAAACAGATTGAAAAACCATAATTAAAACAAGATTCCATGAAAAAGATCCTCTTTTTTCCGGCTTTATTTATACTGACGCTGGCTGCCGCAGGCCAGGGCACTGACTTCACGGGCACCTGGGCCCTCAACAGCGGGAAAAGCAAGCTGAATGACCAGTTCACCTTTGCCCCGAAGCAGATAATCGTCACGCAGGCTGCGAATGAGATAAATGTTGAAAAGCATTCGAGTTTCCAGGATCAGGAATTTGTTACAAAGGACAAGTATAGCCTTGACGGGAAAGAGTGTATAAACCCGGGCTTCCAGGATTCCCAGAAGAAGTCGACTGCAAACTGGTCGGAGGATAAAAAAACGCTGAAAGTAGTATCGAAGCTCCCGATGGGTGACGGCGGAGAGATACTTATTACCGAGGTATACAAACTCGATGGCGGTAATATGGTTATTGAGTCTGCCTCATCCTCATCCTTCGGCGAGATGGCCGAAACAATGGTTTACGACAAGAAATGAAGGCAGTAGTATACAGCAAGTCTGCGCGTCCTTACAAACTGACATATTGCGATATTGAAAAGCCCGTCCCGCAGAAGGGAGAGGTTCTGATAAGGATACATTCGGTGTCGCTGAATGCGGCCGATTACAGGTCGATGAAGCTGGGGATAATACCCGCGAAGAAGATCTTTGGCGCCGACATAGCAGGGATAGTGGAGGCAGCCGGCGATGATGTGAGGATGTACAGTCCAGGCGACGAAGTATTCGGAGATCTTGCCTCTCATGGATTCGGGGGGCTGGCTGAGTATGTTGCGGTTGCAGAGAAGTCGGTAGTAAGGAAGCCCGCGGCGGTGGCGTTTGAAGATGCTGCAGCATTGCCGATGGCAGGGATGACGGCGCTGCAGGCCTTGAGGGACAAGGGAGGCATCAAAAAAAGAGACAAGGTCCTGGTAGTTGGCTGTTCCGGGGGAGTGGGCACCTTTGCGATACAGCTTGCGAAGCATTTCGGGGCGGAAGTCACGGGAGTGTGCAGCAGCGGGAACATGAAGCAGGCGATTGAGCTTGGAGCGGATCATGTTATCGATTATGCCAGGGAGAAGTTCCTTGGCACCGGGAAACTTTACAATATTATCCTGGCGGTGAATGGCGGCTATTCGCTTTCGGCGTACAGGAAGACGCTTGCAGAAGGCGGGACTTATGTAATGGTTGGCGGGACGATGCCGCAGATCTTCGGGTCACTTTTGCTTGGCTGGGCTTACTCAGGCAGGAAGGCGAAGATGAAGTCGCTTTCAGCTAAGGCAAATCCAGCAGATCTTGAATTCCTTGCCGGCTTATGTGAGCGGAAGGCAATAAAGCCAGTTATAGTTAAGGAGTATCCCCTGTCGGGTGCTGCGGAGGCGATGCATCAGCTCAGCAAGGGTCAC
>JALOMK010000310.1 GCA_025455505.1 Bacteroidales bacterium | reverse complement strand
GCCTCGATAAACCTGTAATTGATCCATCCATAGCTTTGTCCGTCCCTGCCTTCCGAAGAGCTTGTCATTACGCGTCCCTGGAGTCCGGGTGCAATAAGAACCGACGCTCCTGTAAGAGAGTCCTTAAGCTCTATTGTATTTATATTGTGTTGCTTCAGGAAATTGACGTCGTATCCGTATTTCCCTTTTTCATATGACTTTTCCATTTCATTCCTGTTATTCTCTCCTGTGCTGCCGCAGCCCGCAATCAGGCAAGACATTAGTGCAGCAGGCAGCAGGGTATTGTTCATGATTTTTGTACTATCTGCATTCATAACGCGACGTGTATTTATTTATATAGAGGTCCGTAATAGTGGCAGGCGGCAAAATCAGATGCTCCTGTTTCGTATCCGAAGGAGCTCCATGATGCCGGCCTGAAAATCTTATCATCATCAATGTTATGCATTGATACGGGGATGCGCAGAACCGACGCCAGGGTGATGAGATCTGCGCCGATGTGGCCATAGGATATTGCACCGTGATTGGCGCCCCAGTTTGCCATTACTGAATACACATCCCTGAAGGGTCCCTGCCCTGTCAGGCGGGGAACAAACCAGGTTGTCGGCCATGTGGGATCGGTGCGTTTGTCGAGAACACCGTGGATGTCATCGGGAATATCAGCTGTCCAGCCCTCTGCCAGCTGCAGTACAGGCCCTGCGCCCTTAACTATATTAAGCCTGCTCATTGTAACAGGCATCTCTCCCCTAGTCCTGAACTGCGAAGAATAACCGCCGCCCCTGAAGTATTCAAGATTTGCAGGGCACCATTGTGTGTTTTCGAGACAGGCGCTTGCTTCTTCGGGGCTTATCTCCCAGAAAGGCTTCATCGCAGGATTTCCGTCCCTGTCCCTCTGGCTGCCAGTTGCATCAAGAGTCGCCGAACCGGAGTTGATAAGGTGTATAATGCCATCCTCAGCTTTTCCGCCAAGGGTCTTCCCTGTAACGCGCTTAACGGCTTCCGCACTCCAGAATGTTCTCACATCGGCAAAGATCTGTGCTGTGTTTGTCAGGAGGTGGCCGAAAAGCATTGGTGCGGCATTGAGGCTGTCATTTTCGGTTGCAAATACAAAAGCTTCCCTCAGGCCGTTCCAGTCGAATGATGAGTTGAGTATTGCCTCGGTGAAATCTCCGTTGGGATAGAAATCGGTCCACTGCCTCTGGCCCTGGAAACCTCCTGCGATGGCATTCCTGCCCCTTGCTTCTTCACCAAATCCAAGTGAGGCAAGCTCAGGATTGCCAATCATGAGATCGCGGCAGATGAGAGTCATCTTAACAACTATCTCCCATTCCCAGTCCTTTCTCGTCCTGTCGCTCTTCTTTTTATTTATATCTTCCCCTTCAGGGCAGTTTTTCCTTACCCATGCAAGAGCAGTCTCAAATTCCTTCCTGTCGTATATCCCCTGCTCAATGCGGCGGAGTACTTCGGTCATGTCAACAAACTCGCTTCTCATTCCCAGCCAGCTGCGGAAGAAATCAGGATTAACGGTCGACCCGGCTATGCCCATCGAAGTATAGCCGACAGATAGGTAGGTCTTGCCTTTCATCTGCACAGCCGCCAGTGCAGCTTTTGCAAACCTGAGTATCTTCTCCTTTACGTCAGGCGGGATTGAAGTATCGTCGGAATCCTGAACATCCCTGCCGTAAATGCCGAAAGCCGGGATCCCCAGCTGGGCATAACCTGCAAGTGCCGATGCCAGGTATACAGCCCCGGGCCTCTCAGTTCCGTTGAAACCCCAGACAGCCTTCGGCATGTCGCTGATGTCCATAACCTCGGCACCGTAGCACCAGCATGGAGTCACTGTGAGTGACACGGCAACACCTTCGCGCTCAAATTTCTCGGAACACCTTGCTGCATCAGCAACTCCCCCGATTGTGGTATCGGCAATAACGCACTCCACCTGCGCACCGTCAGGGAATCTCAGGTTCGATTCTATAAGGCTTGCGGCATTTTGTGCCATTTTCATTACCTGTGGTTCGAGAGACTCGCGGATACCATGCTCCCGCCCGTCAATTACGGGCCTGATGCCTATCTTTGGCTTTCTTCCTATCAATCTTGCACTCATAATATGTATGTTATAATTAGGTAAAACGTTTAAGCAAACAAGTAAAAAAATAATCAGCAGGGAGATGCTTCCCTTATGATAAGAGTGGGAGTAAGCATTATCTGGGTTATCCTGTTAGTGCCGTGAAGCTGGTCCATCAGGATTTTCACTGCTTCGCGTCCCATTTCCTCGAGAGGCTGACTCACATACGACAGCGGGGTTGGATAAAGGTCAAATGCCTCTCCGCCGTCGAAACCGATAAAGGCAAGGTCGCGCGGCACCCTGATACAGTATTTCTGCATATAGTACAAACCGCCGAGCGACAGACCGTTGTTTGAAAACACCATACCATCAACATTCCTGTTCTTCTCAAGGAATTTATTAAGTGCATTATCAGTCTCGGCCTGGGTATGGCCGAATTCAACCTCAATAAGGAGGTCTTCCCATGGCAGCCCTGAAACACTCATTGCCTCGGCATATCCCCTTATTCTTTCCTTCATGTGGATAAGGGAAGTGCGGTAGGCTACCAGGGCTATTCTTTTGCAGCCTTTCCCGATAAGGTGGCTTGTTGCATCGAACGTGGCCTGGTAGTTATTCAGCACAATATGACTGCAGTTAAGCTCCGGGAAATACCTGTCGACAAGGACTACGGGCCTCTTCTTCCTCAGCAACCCTGATATCTGTCTTGTGGTGCCCTCTGAAGGCACAATTATATAGCCGTCGGCCTGCCTGTTCTGAAGAGTGCGCAGTACCATTGCCGATTTTTCCTCGTCTTCGTCTGAGCTTCCGAATATTACAGTATAACCCGACTTGAAGGCTTCATCTTCGATGATCCTTGCAAGATGACCGAAAAAGGGATTGGAGATGTCCGCTACCACGAGGCCTATTGTTTTTGTGGCGCCCATCCTGAGGCTGCGGGCAATCTGGTTCGGCTCATAATTCATCTCCTCTGCAGCCTGCCTGACCTTTGCGACTACTTCTGCGCTCACGCGCATCTCCTTCTCCTTGCCGTTAAGGACATAGGAGACAAGGGCAACCGAAACACCCACCCTTGATGCTATGTCCTTTAATGAAACCCTCTTTTCCATTTCTTGAGTTATCGTTTAACCAACCCGGACTTATCATTAACCTGTAGCCTGCGTTTCCGGCTTCGTTCAGATTTTGCAGATAACAAATATATGCTTAAACGATTAATTAAACAAATAATTCTACAATTTTTATCGTGCAGGCTAATTCCCGTCGAATCCTGTCATTGAAGTTAGTGACTCATACTCAGAAGGATTAAGAATGACTGGCAGGTGCCCGTAACGGACAGGTCAACTGAATGAGGTAATAATTAGGCTTTGCTGTTTTTGCGGTTTTGGTTCCCGGGACCGGAGCGTTGGGAGTGCGGCCA
>JALOMK010000309.1 GCA_025455505.1 Bacteroidales bacterium | reverse complement strand
AGGCGTTTACCGTGGTAAAAAACTCGGAAGCATAGGACATGCAGGATGCTTTAGTTTCCAGTCGTCAAAGAACCTGAACTGCGGCGAAGGAGGAATGGTGGTTACAGACTACGATTCGCTGGCTGACATGATACGCTCTCTCCGGAATGTAGGCCGTGTGAAAGGTGGCCAGTGGTACGAACATCATTATCTCGGCTGCAACTACAGGATGACACAGCTGCAGGTCGCTCTTCTCGGGGCACAGTTTAACAGACTCGAAGAACAGACCCGTACAAGAAATGCAAACGGTATTTACCTCGACTCGCTACTTGATAAAATTCCGGGTATCCGCCCGCTGGAGAGAAGAGCGACAACTGATATCCATACATATCATATCTACATTTTCAGATACGACAAAGAGCACTTCGGCGGTATTCCAAAGAAAGAGTTTGCAGCAATGCTGGCAGCCGAAGGAGTGCCTTGCTTTATGGGATACCCCGAACCACTATACAGGCAGCCTGTTTTCCAGAAGAAGAATTTTATGTGCTATGCCCTTCCTGATTACGTCGATTACTCAGTCGTATGCTGCCCGGTTGCCGAAAAGGCCTGCTATGACGAAGCAGTCTGGATTATGCAAAATGCAATGCTGGGAACCCGAACCGACATGGAGGCAATCGCATCCGCAATCATGAAGATACAAAAAGCAGCAAAATAAGAATATGGAAAACAAACGACTTCTCTCACTCGATGCCTTCAGGGGCCTGACAATAGCAGGTATGATCCTGGTAAACTTCCCCGGTAACTGGAACCATGTTTTCAAACAGCTCCGTCATACTGAATGGAACGGTCTTTCATTTACCGACCTCATTGCTCCGTTTTTTCTTTTTATTGTAGGAGTATCGATAGTATTTGCCCATAAAAGGAGACTTGAGGACGGGGTCCGCAATAAGGGATTATACAAAAAAATAATACTCCGGTCGCTGAAGATCTTTGCCGTTGGAATGTTTCTTAACATCCTTGGCATTATTGACGATTTCAGCATGCAGGAGCTCAGGTGGACCGGAACGCTTCACAGAATTGCAATAGTGTTTCTTGTCTGTTCGGTTCTGTATCTGAATTCGTCGTGGAAGAGCCAGGCATTTGCCGGAGGAATTATATTGATCCTGTACTGGCTGGCGATGACGCTTATTCCAACGCCCGGATATGGCAGGGTTATGCTTGAGCCCGGAGCCAACCTGGCAGCCTGGATCGACACGAAGTTTCTCCCGGGTGCCATGTGGCAGGAAACCTGGGACCCGGAAGGCATACTCAGTACATTCCCCGCGATAGTTACCGGGCTCACCGGGATGCTTGCCGGAACCCTCCTTGTGTCGGCCAGAAATACAGAATACAAGGTAATGATGCTTTCTGCTTTAGGGCTGTTAACACTTTCAGCCGGTGTTGCATGGAGCTGGGTATTCCCCACCAACGAAAACCTGTGGACAAGTTCATTTGTACTTGTCACATCCGGTTTGGCGGCAATGCTGCTCGCGTCGGGTATTTTTCTCGTTGATATCCTTCACCTGAATGGCTGGCTTGCACGCTTCGGTATTATTTACGGGTCCAATGCAATAACCGTTTATGTTCTTGCCGACATTCTCGCGATTCTTTTCTACGGAACCGGCTTCGGAGGTGCAAGTCTCAACTCTCACTTCTTCAATATTATTACCTCTGCAGGCATCGGTCCGAAAATTGCCAGCATGGCATACGGACTTCTTTTTGTTTTAATTAACTTCATCCCTGCTCTTATCCTGTACCGGAGAAAAATATTCATTAAACTTTGAATCAGCTATAAGAAGATGAAAGCAAAACCATTCCTGTTTACATCGATGCTTGCGGCTATGGTTGCAATTGCACTTGTGCTGCCATCATGCGGAGGCAGACAGCAAACCGCGTCAGCAGATAACCTGATACTAACCCCAGAACCAGGCCCTGCACCAAAGATAAATGGTCCGCTTGTCTATGGATGCCGCCCGGGCAATCCCTTTCTTTATCGCATCCCCTGCCAGGGCACACGGCCTGTTGAGTTCAGCACTGAAAACCTGCCTGCCTCGCTAAGCCTGAATCCTGCGAGCGGAATCATCAGCGGAACGGCACCCGGGAAGGGTGAATACGAAATAGTCATCCATGCTTCCAGCCGGGAAGGTGCCGACAGCCGCCCCATGAAAATTGTTTCAGGGGACATGCTTGCACTTACACCACCAATGGGTTACAACCACTGGTACGCACACTACGACAGGATAACAGATGCCATGATGCGCCAGGCGGCAGATATTCTGATATCGAGCGGCATGGCAGACGTGGGTTACCAGTATGTAAATATCGACGACTGCTGGATGAATGCGCCAAATAACAATGACTCCCTGAGGGTTGGTCCCCTGCGCGACGAAAAGGGAAACATTATTCCAAACCGACATTTTCCGGACATGAAAGCACTGACCGACTATATCCATTCGCTTGGCCTTAAAGCCGGTATTTATACGTCACCCGGGCCTCTCACCTGCGGAGGATTTGCAGGGGCCTACAATCATGAGGAGCAGGATGCACGCCTGTTTGCTGACTGGGGATTTGACTTTCTCAAGTATGACTGGTGCAGCTATTCGAATGTCACCGTACCCGGATCGGCAGGAGAAGACAACACAATAACCTGGGAAAAAGGACGTGGTTCCCTTGAAAAGATAAAATATCCATACATCCAGATGGGAGAAATACTGAAACGCCAGAATCGCGACATAGTTCTAAATCTCTGCCAGTACGGCATGGGCGAAGTCTGGAAATGGGGCGCCGAAGCCGGTGGCCATTGCTGGAGAACTGCCGGAGACCTGGGCTTTGAGCTTGACAGGATATTCGATGTAGCCCTTAAGAACTGCGAACACAGTGAGTATTCAAAACCCGGGGCATGGAATGATCCCGATTACCTGCAGATAGGCTATATAGGGACAGCTTCAGAAATGGGAGTCCCCGAAATGACACAAATGCCTGCGCCGATGCAGTATGCCTACATGTCGATGTGGTGCCTCATGGCAGCTCCGCTTGTGTACAGCGGCGACATGACACGTCTTGATAAATTCACGCTTAATGTCCTGTGCAATCCCGAGGTTATAGCTGTCGACCAGGATCCTCTTGGAATTTCTGCAGAGGTAAAGATGGCCGGCGATTCCGCATTTATCATGGTAAAACCTCTTGCTGACGGTTCCGTAGCTGCAGGTCTGTTTAACAGGAGCAGCAGGCCGGCAGTAATTTCCATGAAGCTGAAGGATGCAGGATTTCAGGCCAGAGTAAAAATCCGGGACTTGTGGAGACACAGGAATATCGGCAGTTTCAGAAATGAATTTAAAGCAGAAGTGCCTCCCGGCGGTGTTGAGATGATTAAAATCTCATCAACCAAACAATAAGCTCCCCTCAGATACTGAAGAACCCTGCATGTGCAAGGTCCTGCCTGAATTCCTCAAGCCTCTCA
>JALOMK010000308.1 GCA_025455505.1 Bacteroidales bacterium | reverse complement strand
TCCCCTATACTGATAATTTCTATGCAGCACTGAATTCAGCAGTATTCAGCGACGGGTCGTTCTGCTATATCCCAAAGGGAGTGAGATGCCCTATGGAGCTCTCAACCTATTTCAGGATAAATTCGGCCAATACAGGGCAATTCGAGCGGACTCTCCTCGTCGCGGACGAAGAGAGTTACGTAAGTTACCTGGAAGGGTGCACGGCTCCGTCGAGGGACGAGAATCAGCTGCATGCAGCCATCGTTGAGATAATTGCAGAGAAAAGCGCCGAGGTAAAATACGCTACAGTTCAGAACTGGTACCCTGGCGATAAGGATGGAAAGGGAGGCGTATTCAACTTTGTAACAAAGAGGGGCATGTGCAGGGGCGAAGGGTCGAAGATATCCTGGACCCAGGTCGAGACAGGGTCTGCAATTACATGGAAGTACCCCTCTTGCATTCTCAGGGGCGACAATTCAACCGGGGAGTTCTATTCTGTGGCAGTTACAAACAACCACCAGCAAGCCGATACAGGTACAAAAATGATTCATATCGGGAAAAATACAAAAAGCACAATTGTTTCGAAGGGAATCTCTGCGGGTCACGGGCAGAACAGTTACAGGGGTCTTGTCAAGGTCCTTAAAAATGCATCGAATGCAAGGAATTTTTCGCAGTGCGATTCTCTTTTGCTTGGAGACAAGTGCGGTGCCCATACCTTCCCTTACCTTGAAATAGATAACCAGACGGCGATAGTGGAGCATGAGGCAACAACATCGAAAATAGGAGAGGACCAGATCTTCTACTGCAACCAGCGGGGCATTTCAACTGAAGATGCAGTTGGCCTGATTGTAAACGGCTATGCCAGGGAGGTGATAAACAAACTCCCGATGGAGTTTGCCGTTGAAGCGCAGAAACTGTTGCAGATAAGCCTGGAAGGAAGCGTAGGATAATTATTGAATAATAGTCGTAACAATGTTAGTAATCAAAAATCTTAAAGCCGCCATCAACGGCAAAAACATACTCAAGGGCATCACTCTCGATGTCAGGCCTGGTGAAATACATGCAGTAATGGGACCGAACGGATCCGGGAAGAGTACGCTTGCTGCAGTCCTTGCCGGGAGGGAATTCGCGGAAGTAACGGAAGGTTCGGTGTCGTACCTTGGTCACAACCTTCTTGAAATGCCTGCGGAAGACCGGGCCAGGGAAGGCATCTTCCTGGGTTTCCAGTATCCCATCGAGATACCGGGGGTGAGCATGGTGAATTTCATGAAGACAGCAGTAAACGAACAAAGAAAGCACAAGGGCCTCGAACCTCTTTCAGCATCGGATTTCCTTAAGATGATGAGGGAGAAGAAGGAGCTTGTCGAGATCGATTCAAAACTCGCAAACAGGTCAGTAAATGAAGGCTTCTCGGGAGGCGAAAAGAAAAAGAATGAAATTTTCCAGATGGCAATGCTTGAACCTAAGCTTGCAATACTCGACGAGACTGATTCCGGGCTCGACATTGATGCCCTGAGGATAGTGGCAAACGGAGTGAACAGGCTCAAGCGTCCTGATAACTCGTTTATTGTAATAACTCATTACCAGAGGCTTCTCGACTACATAGTGCCCGATGTAGTACATGTACTGTATGACGGCAGGATAGTCAAAACTGCCGGCAAGGAACTTGCCCAGGAACTCGAGGCAAAGGGCTACGACTGGATCAAGAAAGAGGTTGAAAACAATGTGGAGGCATGAACCCAAAAAGTGAACTGACTGAAAAATACGCGGGCCTTTACAGGGATAATATCGACAGGATACTGCCTCTGTCTTCTCCCTACATGAATTCCTTCAGGAAGGAAGCATTTGAGAAGTTCATGGAGCTAGGCGTGCCGACAAAAAAGAACGAGACTTATAAATATACAAACCTGGGTCTGTTTTTCGATCATGATTACAGGAGCTATTTCCTCCCCTCGGTTGATGATTTTGTAAAGGCGGAGGAGTTCAGGTGCGACGTTGCAGATCTCGATACCCACGGGATCGTTCTTGTGAATGGATTCTATCCTACTGTTAACGGGAAGCTCAGAGAGCTGCCGGGAGGTATAATAGTAGGCAGCCTGAACGAAGCAGCCCTGAGGTACCCTGAGCTGGTTGAGAAACACTATGCCAGGTATGCCGCCAGTGATAATGACGGGCTTGTGCACCTGAATACGGCCCTTGCTTCCGATGGAGTGTTCGTTTACGTCCCGCCGGGATCAACCCTTTCGAAACCCGTCCAGGTTGTTAACCTTGTGCAGTCAGACGGAGACACTTTCACACAGCACCGCAACCTGCTTATAATCGAAAAAGGCGCACGTTTTTCGATAATAATCTGCGATCATACCCTTTCGCCTCACAAGTTCCTGACAAATGCCGTCACAGAGGTTTACGTTGGCGACGGCGCAGTCTTCGACATTGTCCGGGTACAGAATGAACATAACGCTGCCTGCAAGATGACCCACACTTTCATCCACCAGGAAAGGAACAGCGTGGCTTCTTCAAATAATATGACGCTTCACGGCGGACTGATAAGGAACAGCACCTATCACTACCTCGGGGGAGAAAGGGCTGAAAGCAATTCCTACGGTCTTTACCTTACTGACAAGTGGCAGCATGTTGACAATTATGTAAATGTCGATCATGCTTTCCCTAACTGTACGAGTAACCAGCTTTTCAAAGGAGTGCTTGACGAGATGTCTACAGGTGCATTTAACGGAAGGATTCTCGTGAGGCCCGATGCACAGGGCACCCTTGCCTACCAGAAGAACAACAACATCCTTCTTACTGACGATGCCAGGATGGATACAAAGCCCCAGCTCGAGATCTATGCCGATGATGTAAAATGCAGCCATGGAGCTACAGTCGGCCAGCTTAACGATGATGCGCTGTTTTACCTGCAGTCCAGAGGCATCGGCCAGCGTGAGGCAAAGCTTATGCTGATGTTCGGTTTTGCCCATGAGGTAATTCAGAACATAAGCATCGATGCACTGAGGGAGAGAATGGATAACCTTGTAATGCAGCGCCTCAGGGGTGAGCTGTCGCGCTGCGCCAGCTGCATGGTGAAATGTGGTTAATATTCAGATTGTGAAAAGCATTGAAGAAATAAGAGCCGACTTTCCAATTCTCGGCAGGAGCGTGTACGGGAAACCTCTTGTTTATTTCGACAACGGGGCAACGACACAGAAGCCCGCTTGCGTGATCGATGCGATGAACGAGGTATACCTCAGTTACAACTCAAACATACACCGCGGCGTGCATTTCCTGAGCGACCTTTCATCGGGCGCCTACGAGGAAGCACGCGTAAAAGTGCAGTCGTTCATAAACGCTGAATACAGGGAAGAGGTAATATTCACCTCAGGCACAACAGGTTCAATAAACGGGCTGGCTTTTTCATTTGGTGAAAGGTATATTCGCGAGGGAGATGAGGTGATACTGAGTCACCTTGAACACCATGCCAACATTGTCCCATGGCAGCTTGTCTGT
>JALOMK010000307.1 GCA_025455505.1 Bacteroidales bacterium | reverse complement strand
ACCTTTTTACAGCAATTTACAAAAAAGAAAAGGCTTCTGCAAAACCCGGCACAGTGTGTGCGATGCTGGCATAAGGATAACCGGTGCAGGTTAGAATAACAACGTGAAATCAGAATACAAGACCGGTGAGCCAGCCCCAGACAACATACCTGAGGAATTTACCTGCTAACATGGCAGAAGCAGTGATAAGTACATTTGCCCGGAGAACCCCGAGACCGACGGCGAATACATCCCCCACGGCCGGAAGCCAGCTCAGGAAAGCAAAGACAGCTCCCCTCCTGTAGAGCCTGTCATGCCATTTCTCTATGCTTGCCCTCGATACCCTGAGGTATTTTTCTATCCACTCCCATTTGCCAAGCCGGCCTATGAAGTAACTGCTCATCCCGCCCATCCAGTTGCCGGCAGTGGCAACGGCAACAGCCAGGTAAGCATCGGTGCCGTTTGCTATAAGGTAGGTAAGGAGTGCTTCGGAGCTGAAAGGAATCACAGTGGCAGCAAGGAAGCTGGCCAGGAATAAGCCCCACAGACTATAATCAAATAATTCTCCTGTCAAGATAAAAAGTTTCTCATGCAATTATACTCAATATATTCCGGCACAGGGCGAAAGCTTAGGGAAATAAGTACATGTATAAATCAGAAAAGCCCCCTTCGGGGCTCTTCAGAATGATCACTGGAATGTCAAGGTCTGGGTCAGAAATAGTACTTTCTTACGCCATTCCAATCTCCCATGTGCCTTTTGTCTTTTGTCGTTTGTCGTTTGCCACCGCGGCATGCTGGCTCCTTCGCTATCCCGACATACCATGTCGGGACTTAACGCTCGGCCCCGTTTGCCGTTTGTCGTTTGTCTTATGCCTTCTTCCACTTGATGGCGCATCCCACCGCCTTTGAGTTTGTAACAGGCACTGATTTGCCGCTGAGCAGGGCATTCACAGCATCGGCCACATATTTTTTGTCGGCCTTTGCTGCATCATCGGGATTATTGTCTACCGCACCCGCATACTCGACTTTCAGCTGCCCGTCATTACGTGAAAGCACATAAACATGAGGAGTGTTTGTGGCTCCGTACTTCCTGGCAACCTCCTGGGTTTCGTCATAAACGTACTCGAATTTATAGCCCTTCTTCTTCGCAAGCTTTTTCATTTCATCGTACGAATCGCCAGGGGCCACATCCTTGTCGTTGCTGTTGACTGCAACTACAGGATAACCCTTGGGGGCAAATTCATTGTTGAGCTCCACGATCCTCTGCTCATATTTTACGGCCATAGGGCATACATTGCTGTAAAAGACTACAATATACCCCTTTGTCTCACCGGCTGAAAGGGATACCGTCTCGCCCTTTACGCTTTTCAGGCTGAAGTCGGGGGCAAAGTCGCCCGGTTTCACTGGTTCTCCGGCCATAGCGACCCTCGAGAGAACCAATGCTGATATCAATAAAAACGAAGCTGTCTTTTTCATAATTGCATTTTTTAGTTTGACTTATGTTCTGATTAAATTATCGATTATTGATCTGAGTTCATTTTCATCAAGCGCACCGGCATTGAATTTCCTGACTTTCCTTGCGTTGTTGAAGAACAGCGTCGCCGGAATGTCGCCCTGCCAGCTTTGGTCGACCCTTCCTATCCAGAGGTTCGCATCTGTTTCAGTCATGGCAGCAACAGGAAGTGTGATCTTATTTTTTTTCAGGAATGGCAGCAGTTTGCTCTCGAACTGGCTCGGAAAGTCAAGGCTCACCAGAAGGAAGCTGACCTTTGAAGGATCATAGGCGGCAGCCACTTTCTGGAAGTGCGGCAGTTCCTTCACACAGGGTCCGCACCAGGTGGCCCAGAAATTTACAACATATAGCTTATCCCCGCTTCCTGCGAGGATCCTCTCAAGGTCTTCCGCCTTTATGTACTCCACCTTCTGGGCATTTAAGCCAGCGGACGGGTAAAGCATGAGAATAAACAAAAGTGAAAATATCCTTGCTCCATTCATTGTTTTGGCACTTTGAAATATAACCAAGTTCAGTGCCGCTTTGTTCAAAGCCAAAGACAGAGGATGCTTTTAAAGGGGTATCCGGGTATACAACAATGAAGAATCACCTGAGCAGGCTAGAATATCTCCTTTCGTACAAATAAGCCGAAACTCGCCTCAACAGAAGGGTCCGGACCATATTCATCAAGGTTTGCCGCCAGGCCGAACTGAAGGCCTTTCAGCTCCAGTCCCAGCCTCAGCCACTGGTAGCTCTTTATGTTCCCGCCTGCGTCAAAGAGATTCAGTGCCTGGATCCTGGTGTAAAGCTTCATTTTCTCATTAATGTCAGGTTTGAACTGTATAATAGTCATAATGTCATAGGACGGTTCAGATTCAATATTGACCATTGGGGCACAGAGGAATAAGAAATTTTTACCACTGTAAACATACTGGATTCCTGCAGTAGGGTTGAATCCGCCCTTGCTGTAGGCTACCCCACCGGCTACCCTGAGATTCTTAAAAGTTTCAACATAGATGAGATCCTGGAGAATGAAACTGTTATTAGCCTCATCCTTGTAATCGAACTGAACCGTATTCATGTGAAAGAACCCCAGCCTGGAAGTCTGGCTAAAATTCCTGCTGAATGACAGGTTTACGGTGCCGTATTTATTCCCCATCATAAGTTCAACAGGAATTGGCTGGGCATCGAGAGAAAAACCGGCGTAACACATTACAACTGCCAGCGCAAATACCCGACCATGTTTTATCTTAAATCTCATATAAGCTGTTTTAATTTTGGAAAGATAATTATACAAATGAAAAAAATGACGTTAAAACTAACAGACAAGCCACGGCAGTATTTTATTCCGCCCGGAATGAATATCGATGTTCATGAAGCAGGGGCAATTACAAACGCACCCGGGAATATCGCTTATGCAATATAGTTTAATCACCACCGGCCCGAAGAACCGCCTCCTCCCGAGGAACCACCTCCGCCGGAGAATCCTCCCGATGAGCTGCCGCCGGAACTCCAGGAGCTTCCCGAGCCGCCCGACGATGAGATGAAACCTCCAAATGATGATTTTGACTTTCCCCCGGTATTTTTGGAAGAGTTTTTATACCACTCTGTGGTCCGGACCCAGAGCTTTGATACGGGAAAGAGAACCAGGTAACTGATAAGGCAGATTAATGCACCCCTGGTTCCGACAACAATTATCGGAAACATCGCCCAGAAGGGAATAAGAAAGAAGTAAAGAAACCATCCAACTCCCGGCGATACAATGCCGATAAATGTAAAAAGTCCTATTATACCGAAGATGAAAGCACCGAAGAGAATCCTTTCGGTAATTGAGATATCCGGTCCTTCCATTTCAAACAAACCTGATGATTCAGATCGGGCAACACGCCTTCAAGTCCGTAACCCACTTCTATCCTCATCTGCCTGTCGTCGGGAACGACAAGGATGAGAACGCCGTTATCCTTTCCCCGCTGGCCCAGCTTCCACTCGTTGAAGACCCTGTTTGCATAGTCCTCTATGCTTTCACCCCCTATTGTTGAAAGAGTAAGTACAACAACCTGGTTAGTGGTTCTGTCTTCATGAGCCTTCAGGCTGTCGCCCAGAAAGCTGAGAGTTCCGGCTGAAAGTATCCGGGCGTTGTCATTCACCCTGCCTGTCAGGAAGGGCACATCCGCTGCTCCCAGTGTGGATGATAACAGGAGCAGAAGGAAGGTTGCTGGAATAATAAGCTTACTTTTCATATGCCCTTGTCTTCGATTATTCTGTCGGACAACTCATTCTTCAACCCGGCTGCATGCAGCGAAGGTGCAATCACTGCTGTCAGCTCGCTTATTGCAAGTTCAAGAGCCTTTCTGAAGTCTGCACCGGCAAGCAGAGGCTTCATGAGCCCAATAATACGTTCAAGCTCCTTTTCGCTGAGGATGTCATTCAAACCCCTGTCGGGCAGTATTACTACCCGCCGTTCGAACTCGCTCAGAAGAATAAGAACTCCCTTTCTGCCAGTTGTTGAGTAAAGTTCCTTTGACAGGAAAAGTGATGCGGCATGCTGCCGGGTTTCCATTTCAGCTATCGCATCGGAGAGAAACAGTTTCGAGAAGAAAGGCCAGGAGGCAGCGACCAGGGCGCTCACGACGGAAGATCCAAGGATGATTGCAAACGAATAAAGCACCCAGGCAAATTCTGACCAGATCGCCATAATTGTTCCTGTGATAAACACAGCAAGGGTTGCCAGCGAGGCTGCTGCCGAAAAAGCTTTCCAGGGAATCTCCGGATATGCGCCGCTTCGCGGGGTCGTTGCAAGCACAACCTGCACGCCTGTCTGCTTCTCAGCTTCGGCCACAAGGTTCTCGAGGAAAAGCTTGTCGGGGACTGATAGTGTTTGTTTCATATGGGTCATGTAATGTTGGTCTGTTCAGGTCAGGAGTTTACTGAACGCCTGTATTCCGAGGGCGTCATCCCGGAAAGCTTGCGGAAAGCATTGTTGAAAGCGGTTTTGGAGTTGTATCCGACAATTTCTGAGAGCTCTTCGATGGTTACCTTCCCCTGTTTGTCGGCTGTCAGTATCTGGCGGGCCTTTTCAATCCTGTAATGAGCCAGGAGTTCATAAAAGTTCTTTCCCAGCCTCTCATTTATCACCTGTGATACATGGTGATGGCTCTCTCCTATCCTTTTGGAGAGGTCCGAAAGCGAGGCGAGGTTTCCTGTGTGATATTCCTTCCTCTCAAACTCATCGATGATCGCCTGCAGGATCTCTTCCTTCCTGGCATCTGTAAGCGAAGACTTGCTGTACTTGGAGGAAGCCGTTATGTCAATAAATGTTGCATTCCCTTCAAAATAGGCAGAGTCGTTCATCACCCTGAAAGTTGTGAGAAGTGTGAAGATGCCGAAATATACCCCGATGAAATGATCGCCCAGGTCTCCTTCGAAACTGAGCTTTACGGCTACGAAAATTACAATAATAACAAGCAGGTGGGACACCATGTTCCTGAGCGACCTGATTGTTTCGTCCTGTGCCGAGAAGAGCTTTTCACCCTTTTTCCCGGCAGCTCCGTTGATAAGATACAGCGCCGCCCCTTCATAAAAAAGTATCTGCAAGGCGGTTATTGCATTAAGGTGCCTCTTTATTCTCAGCGGATCATCGGGTATCCTCAGCGTTACATCAAGCAGCGGCCAGTCGGGATGGAAACTGTTTACATATGAATTGTACTTGTAATCGGCTGACTGCACATAGTCGAGACACATGTAAAGGAAATAAAGCGCCGGCAGCACAAAATGCATCCATTCCCTTGAAGAGCCCTTCATATCAAGACTCCTTTTAACATACAGCAGCAGCAGAGGCCCGATCACAAGATTGAGCGGCTCAGAGGTGTTTGTAATGTGAAGTATCCTCGTTATAAGTCCGGTCATATTGAGGAACTGCTCATTGATGCATAAGGTGAGGGCAAGCAGCAGCAGTCCCTGGAAGAGGTTTGCCTTTCTGCCGGAGAAGTTCCTTGAGATAAGGAAATAAGAAATGAGGAATCCCTGGAATACCCCGATGAATATGAAGGCTG
>JALOMK010000306.1 GCA_025455505.1 Bacteroidales bacterium | reverse complement strand
TTATGATCGACGGGAAGAAGCACAAGGGAGTAATTATGAAGCCATAGGCTTTTTATAACCTGTTGAAAATACATTAAATTATAAGAAATATTCAGCTTATGGCGACTACAAGCACACGTTATGTGGGTGACCTGAGAACTGAGATGGTGCATATCAGGTCAGGTAGTGTAGTAATTACTGATGCTCCTGTTGATAACAAGGGAAAGGGAGAATACTTTTCTCCAACCGACCTTGTAGCCTCTGCCCTGGGAAGCTGCATACTGACAATAATGGGAATAGCCGCGCGTGAACACGGATTCTCAATAGATGGCAGCAGCTGCACAATAACAAAGGTTATGGCTGAGAATCCCCGGAGAATCGGCGAAATAGTAATAGAATTTGATATGCGTTCGAACAGCTTCAGCGACAAGCAGAAGAAGATACTCGCTCATTGCGTGAAGACATGCCCCGTAGAACTTTCCCTGAGCGAGAAACTTGTAAGGAATGTAACATTCAGGTTCTGACAGAAATCCTGTACGTGGCAATGCAGGCCATGCCTGGCTCTGCAGCTGTTACGCCGTTAAAATGATGTTTACCTCCCTAAATAACTGCCCCGTCGGTTACAGCATCTTTGCTGACTTTTTTGATAAGGCCCTGGAGAACTGAACCCGGACCAACTTCTGTGAATGACGTGGCGCCATCAGAAATCATGTTCATTACTGTCTGTGTCCAGCGCACCGGCGATGTTAACTGGGCTACAAGATTAATCTTGATCACTTCAGGATCCGTTGAGGGTAATGCATTCACATTCTGGTAAACAGGACATACCGGCTTCCTGAATGAAGTTTCCCTGATGGCAGCCTCCAGCTGAATTCTTGCCGGTTCCATCAGCGGAGAGTGGAAAGCTCCTCCGACTGAAAGTTTAATTGCTCTTTTGGCACCTTTCTCCTTTAATACTTCTATTGCCTTGTCTATACCCTCATTTGACCCTGATATCACAATCTGGCCCGGGCTGTTATAATTCGCAGGCACAACAACTTCATTCAGGGAAGCACATACTTCTTCAACAATGCTGTCGTCGACTCCAAGAATAGCAGCCATTGTCGATGGCTGCATCTCACAGGCCTTCTGCATTGCAAGTGCCCTTTCCGACACCAGTCTCAGCCCGTCTTCGAACGAAAGAGTCCTGTTGGCCGCGAGTGCCGAAAACTCCCCGAGTGAATGTCCCGCCACCATAGATGGCCTGAACGAATCGCCAAGGACAAAAGAAAGGATCGTGGAATGTACAAAAATAGCTGGTTGAGTCACCTTTGTCTGCCTGAGTTCATCTTCCGTACCTGAGAACATGATGTCAGTCAGAGGGAATCCCATTATCTCATTTGCCATCGCGAACATTTCCCTTGCAAGCGAGGATTTCTCATACAGGTCTTTTCCCATACCTGTAAACTGGGCGCCCTGACCGGGGAATACAAATGCCTTCATATATATCTGACTTTAAGTTAATTGGTTTATTTTCCGGGGAGTATGTCTCCCGGGGATTGAAGCCGGGTTATCAATGGAGCTTTGATCCTATAAGGTGGATAAACTCTTCCCTTGTATTCAGCTGGCTCAGGAAAATGCCGGTAAAGGCTGAGGTCGTTGTAACTGAATTCTGTTTCTGCACCCCGCGTATCTGCATGCACATGTGTTTTGCTTCAATAACAACTGCAACACCCATAGGATTGAGGCAATCCTGAAGGCAGTCGCGGATCTGTGTTGTAAGTCTCTCCTGTACCTGCAGCCTGCGGCTGAAGGCTTCCACAACCCTTGCAATCTTGCTGAGCCCTGTGATATAGCCGTTAGGAATATACGCGACATGCGCTTTCCCGAAAAATGGCAGCATATGATGCTCACACATCGAGTATATGTCAATATCCTTCACAAGGACCATCTGCTTGTATTCCTCCTTGAATTTTGCAGAGTTGATTATTGCGCAGGGATCCTGGTTATATCCCAGGGTAAGGAAACTCAATGCCTTGGCTACCCTGGAAGGTGTATTAAGCAGTCCCTCCCTCTCCGGGTCTTCGCCGATAAGCTGAAGAACACGGTAATAAATCCCGGACAATTCCTCTATCGTGGACTTGTCCCATGTTTCTGTCTTTGTGTACCCGTTGCTGTCACGGCCTGTGCCGTCGTTAACCTTATGAATCTTGCTGGCCATAATATTCAACCGTATTGTTTTCAGTCTCTTCGATTTTAACGCAATGCAGAAAAGCACCTGCCCTGTTTATCTCAGGTTCAAGCTCATTCCATATTGAAACTGCAAGGTTTTCTGTAGTCGCAATCTTCCCTTCCATGAAGTCAACCTCCGTGTTGATGTTCCTGTGATCGAGCTTGACTATAACGCGCGACAGGATTATCTCTTTCAGGCTTGTCATATTGAGGACAAATCCGTTTTCGGGAGATGGCTCACCCTTGATGGTTACCCACAGAATATAATTATGACCGTGCCAGTTGGGATTGGAACATTTCCCGAAGACTTTGCTGTTCTGGTCATCAGTCCAGTCAGGCCTGAACATCCTGTGTGCTGCAGAGAATCTTTCTCTTCGTGTCAGATAAATCATTGCTCCGCTCATGGAGCTGCAATATTAACCAAATATTTTGATCTTTTTAAGCGCTAAAAGCAATATATTTATGCCTTGCATAGACCAGACTGCAGCTTATCCCAATGTCGCTGAGAATATTATATGTTACTGCAACCGAAACCGAGGGGGATACCCTCATGAGGCTGCTGAAGCCTGCCGGTGAAAAGGGTGTTTACGAATTCAGGGGAAACAATATCGAACTGCTCGTCACAGGTGTCGGCCCGGTGGCAACAGCCTGGAGCCTTACAAAAAGGCTTGCAGCAGACCCCCGCCCCGACATTGTCATAAATGGTGGAATTGCAGGCAGTTACAGGGACGACATAAGAACGGGAGCTGTGCTTTTCCCCCTTACCGATACCTTTGCCGATGCAGGCATTGAGGATCATGAAAAGCGGCTTACAATGTTTGATGCCGGGCTGGCTGATCCGGACGGATTCCCTTTCAGCGGGGGAGTGCTGAGACTTGCAGATGATTTATTTCCCCTTGTTGGCGGCCTCTGCCCTTCTGCAAGGGCCATCACTGTCAGCAGGGCATCAGGTTCGGAGAAAACGATAGCGGCCCTGAGGGCTGATTTCGACCCCGATATTGAAACAATGGAAGGTGCGGCGCTGTTTTATGTATGTCTTGCTGAAAAAGTGCCCTTTGTTGCCCTCAGGGCGGTTTCGAATAAGGTTGAGCCCAGGAACAGGGCCGGATGGAATACCAGGCTTGCACTTGATAACCTGTCTGTTGTTCTGGAGAAATTACTAATTAAACTTGACGGGAGATGAAACTGACACTTGGCTTTTCGCCTTGTCCCAATGATACATATATTTTTGATGCAATGGTTCACGGCAGGATCGACACCGGGGGCCTGGAATTCGATTATTTCCTTGCTGATGTGGAAGAGCTCAACAGGAAGGACTTTGAGTCAGGTCCTG
>JALOMK010000305.1 GCA_025455505.1 Bacteroidales bacterium | reverse complement strand
GCTGAAAACTTCAACGAAATCAATGTGAAGTATCCTGTCTGATACAGGATGGAACTGTATATCCTTCAGCACAGCCATATATTCCTTTTCATCGAGAATAAGCTTAACCAGGTTTGCTTCGTGGGTATAGACAAGGTTTTTGAAGCTAAGTTCAGGAACACTGAAATGGGTGTTGTTTTCCTTGCTGTAGATAACACAGGGGACCTGCCCTTCCCTGCGTGTCCTTTTTGAACTTTTCTTGCCTACCTCTTTCCTGATCGATCCTTTGATCTCTATTGTTTTCATTACCTTAATATTATTGTGCTACTAAGAACTGACGGCCACGACAATTCCCCATTACACGTTTGACATTTAAAAATTGGCGTGCAAATATAGGACAAAGGAATCAGAATACAAAATTTGTACTGATTGAAAGATTCATTGTCACAGCCTGGATTGTTTTCGCAAAGATGTCGGCTATTGAAAGGACTTTTATCTTGTCCGAAGTGTTTTTAAACGGCACTGAATCAGATACAACAAGTTCCTCAATTACAGATTCGTGGATGCGCTCCACTGCATTGCCCGAAAGTATGGGATGGGTGGCAAAGGCCCTGATGCTTTCAGCTCCCCTTTCCTTCATCATTGTAGCTGCAAGCACCAGCGTCCCCGCAGTGTCAACCATGTCATCGATTATTACGATATTTCGTCCCTCAACCTCGCCGATTATAGACATCTCTTCCACAACATTCGGTTTCTTTCTGAGCTTGTAGCACAAAACCATTTCCGATTGCAGGTACCTCGAATAGGCGTTTGCTCTTTTCGATCCTCCCATGTCCGGAGCCGAAACAGTCAGGTTTGGCAGGTGCAATTTCTCAATATAGGGAGCAAATATCGACGAGCCGAACAGATGGTCAACAGGCACATTGAAGAATCCCTGAATCTGGTCGGCATGCAGATCCATTGTTATAACACGGTCGACACCCGCAGTGCTCAGGAGGTCTGCTGTAAGTTTGGAACCAATCGACACCCTGGGCCTGTCCTTGCGGTCCTGCCTGGCAAAGCCATAATAAGGGATAACTGCAATGACTTTGTAGGCTGAGGCCCTTTTTGCAGCGTCAATCATAAGAAGCAGCTCGAGAAGGTTCTCGGCCGGAGGATTTGTAGATTGAACTATGAATACCATACATCCCCTGACTGATTCATCAAAGCATGGCTGGAATTCACCATCGCTGAACTCATTCACAGAACTTTTTCCAAGCTCTATACCAAGCTTGTCAGCAATCATGCCTGCAAGATGCTGCGAACCCCTGCACGAAAACAGTTTTATAGGAGCTTTACCAAACATAACGGCTATTTTTTTAGATCAGTGATGAAGAACTTTATGTATGCAAAATTAAAAAATACTTGCCTTCTCAGTGAGGATTTGAAAACTTGTTGATAGATTCCTCTATGTAGTCAAGGATCAGATCCCTGCCGGCCGCATTTACAGAAGAAGTCACAAAGGACGGGGGAAGCGATTCCCAGCGTTCCAGCATTGCTGCATCATGCAGCCTTAGGACCTGCTCAGAGGCGCTCGCTGATATCTTGTCGCTTTTAGTGAATACCCTGGCGAGAGGTACCTGGTTCATTCCCAGGAAATCAAGGAAATCGAGGTCTGATTTCTGTGGTTTGTGCCTTATGTCGATGAGTACAAACACGAGAACGAGGTTTTCCCTGTCAGTCAGGTATTTCGTTGCAGACTTTACCCATTTGTCACGCAAAGCCACAGGTACTTTTGCATACCCGTAACCCGGAAGGTCGGCGAGATACCACTTGTCGTTTATGATGAAATGATTGATAGTCCTTGTTTTCCCGGGCTGCGCCGATATCTTTGCAAGCTTTGAATGACCGGTGAGCATGTTGATCAGCGAAGACTTTCCGACATTTGACCTGCCAATGAAAGCAAACTCCGGCAGGGAGGGAGAGGGGCAGTCTTTAAGTGAGGGACTGCTCTTTACAAAGACGGCGCTGTGGATTAGCATCACAATGCTTATTTCAGATCATTGTAAGGGAGATCTATATTTTTGTAAACCAAACGGTTGTTCCCGTAATTAGTCAGTATTTCAGCAATCACTCCCAACGATTTAATACCCTCTGTACCCGATTTCTTAAGTGTAATTGTAGCGACTCCTTTCACGGGATTTATCCTGCGGACCCTTGTAGTATCAAAGACCCCGCCGGCCATGTCGCCAATATAGAACCTCGCTTTCCCGTTCCTGTCAGAGAGTGAAAGGTCGATCCTGTAGATTCCCCTTGAAGCATATTCATCCCTTGTGTTTATTACAAGGTCGGGATAAGATGTTATAAGCCTTCCTTCGGGAGTAAACTCTTCTATGTACGGTGTCCGGAGCCCCTTGCTGTACCCGATTTTGGCCTTAAGCCTCCCTGTCCTGTAATATTGCTTCTGGATTCCGTCAGCAGTATCCCGTTTGAAAGGGGTAGTTCTGAATAGCTGACCCTCCATGTAATACCACCTTGCTGAGTCTTCCCTGAGGCCATTTTCGTACCAGAATGTCTGTCTGAGCTTCCCGTTTTCATAGAAACTTTTCATAAGCCCATGCCTTACCCCGTTCTTAAATGTAACTTCCTTAATCAGGTATGATTGGCTTGTATACTGCTTAATCCCTGTGAAGCCGGTGTCGGGAACAGTAATTGTATCACTTTCCTGTCCTGTATTTCCGCCTTCTGTCCTTTTGCCGCCGCAGGATGTGCAAACAATTGATGCCGTTATGGCGATTAACACGGGTATGATCCTTGCTTTCATGTCTGGTTATTGGCTTTGTCAGATATTTTGAAAAAACTATTCTATATAGACCTCAAGAATTTTCGTCTCACAATCAGGTTCAAGTTTAACCTCACTTATCATTGCCGGGAGAAGGACAGTCTCTCCCTTTGACACTGTTTCAGCCGTCCCGTCATATGATATAGAGAAGCTTCCCTCTGTGCAGATGTATATTACGAAAGAGTCCAGATCATTGTATTCTCTTGGCATAGACTTGCTGAGCCATAACAGGTTTGTGCTGAAGTATTCGCACCGGACAAGACCGTTTACCTTGTTAAGCTCCGGATCTTTTCTTATCACTGACTTTCCGGCCTGGCTGAAGTCAATTGCATCGGCTGCAAGTTCAGTATGAAGTTCTCTCTTCTCGCTCCCCTTGCTCACCCTGTTCCAGTCGAAGACGCGGTAAGTTATGTCGGAAGTCTGCTGTATTTCGGCCAGAACAGTTCCAGCGCCTATTGCGTGTATCCTTCCGGCAGGCGTGAAGAAAACATCCCCCGGGAGCGGGGTTTCACAATTAAGAAGCTCTGCCACCGTGCCCTTGTCCAATGCATGCCCGTACATTTCTCTTGTAACACCTTCCCGGAATCCTGTAAAAATCCTGGCATCCTTTTCTGCTTCAAGGATGTACCACATCTCGGTTTTACCGTAGGCATTGTGACGTTCCCTGGCAAGTGAATCGCCAGGGTGAACCTGCACGGAAAGGTCTTCACGTGCCTCTATGAACTTTATCAGGAGT